>DNPO01000349.1:7064-19130 GCA_003501375.1 Candidatus Sumerlaeota bacterium
TGCAAATCTGCTCGACTTTCGCCGTCGCCAACAATAGCGATTTGGATGCGCGGGAACTTTTCGCGCAACCACGTTGCAGCTTCCACCAGCGAGGCGTGGCCTTTGACGGGTTTCAGATTTCCTACCGCCAGAATGAGCGGGCCGTCTACAGGCACTCCATACATTTCACGCAAGCACGTGCGGCTTTCGTGCATTTCTCCCACGCGGAATTGGAAGCGCTCGGTTTCAACCCCATTGGGCACCACGCGGATTTTATCCCAGGAAGTATGTTCCACCTGAGAAATTTCGCGGCCCATCGCTTCCGTTTTGCATAGGATAAGGGTGGTGCGTTGGTTTGCCAATCGTTGTACCCAACGATGTGCAGCCGTTGCTTGCCATTCGATTCCCATGCGGTCGCGCGTTACCAGCACCTTGCGCACGCCCGCTTTTTTAGCGGCGAATGGGCCTATAATGTTGGAAACAAAGAGGAAAGAGTGCAGTATTTCAGGTTTTTCTTTACGCAGTATTTTGACCAATTGGCGGTATATGCCGAAGGTCTGCGGATTTAAAAGATTCCACCTTGCGTTAAGCAGGTACGAGCGAACGCCTGCTGGTAGCAGTGAGCGATCTGTTTTGGAGGCGTTGAGGCAGCAGAGTACTGGTTCGAAACGTTCCCGATCCAACTGGCGGATCAGTTTGGTCAAATGCAGTTCGGTTCCGGCGCGGGCCAGTCGTTCGATCATGTAGAAGATTTTTATCTTGGGTTTGGTCATGGGGTATCCAACCGATCAAACAGATTGCCCTTTGATGAATTGTGCCAGCGCCTCGGCGTTTTCCTGCAAGCCGAAGACCTCGTGCGCTTTGCGGCGGCTATTTTCACCCCATTTGCGCAGGGTTTCCGCATCTTCCCAGCAGCCTGCAATGGCATCGGCCAATGCACCCGGATTTTTTTCAGGTACCAAGCGTCCGTTTACGCCATCCTCCACACCCTCGGGCAAGGCCGATATATTTGTTGTAATCACGGGCAAGCCCATTGACATGGCTTCCACCACCACATTAGGTAGCCCATCCCGATCTCCACGTGGTGTTACCACGCATGGTAACACGAACAATCGCGCTTGGCGCATTTCCTGAATCACCTGCTCCCGTGGAATCAGCCCTACTATTTCCACACAATCGCCCAATTCCATCAGCGAAATTTCCAGTGCCAAATCCCGACGCATGTAGCCATCGCCCACAATTCGGCAGCGAAAGCGTAGCCCGCGCGACTTCAGCACGGCGCATGCTGTCAGCAAATCCGGGAAGCCCTTGGTATCGCACAAGCGACCAATGCTAAGGAGAATTGGAACTTCCTCTTGTTTTGTTTCGGCTCTTTCTCCGCCCTCGTCAAACGCATTCAAGTCCACCCCATGGTAAAAGACCTGAATTTTGTGTTCATCCACGTGAGGGTACAAGTCCAACATATATCTCTTGTTGTACTGGGTGCAGGTAATCAGATATTGCGCAGCCTCGATTTTTTCTTCCAGCAAAGTGCGATCAATATAGATATCATAGGCATGTGCGGTCAGGCTGAATGACGCTCCTGCTAGTCGTGCAATGAAAAGTCCTGCGGACGATGGTATCGATGCCCAGTGCGCATGTACATGGCGCAGCCCCAGTTCTTCTGCCTTTTTTGCAAACCACGCGGCTTGGTAGAAAACAAAGAGTGTTTTTAGAAATACCGAAAATGGGCCTTTTCGAGCATGCAAGGCCAGCGCCAGGGTCGACAGGTAACGTCCTGGGGTGCGAAATAGTCGTCCTATCGAAGCAAAGAGCAACTTGGGCGACCACGGTGTAGGCGCGTAATGTGTGCAGGAGAACATCAGGTCTTGAGCGCCGGGTTGGAAACGTCTGTCCTCGCATAGTTTGAGCGAGAATATTTCAAACGGGATTCCTCTTTTATTAAGTTCCATTATCTCATTTAAAATGAATGTTTCGCAAAATTCAGGAAATTGTGAAACCACGCAGGCGCGGGGGGGGAGGGGGGAGGTAATGTTTGTGTTCATCGACAAACATCCGATCTGGTACAGGTCGTCAAGTGTGTTTGTGTGGTCTTTTGCGCCTTATTGGATTCTGTCCCTGCGGGAGAAATAAGGAACAATCTCTTTCAAATTCGGAATCTCCATCTCGCATTTGAAATGAGGGCTTAAAAGCATACCCCACCCCTCCATTCAAAAGCATTTTTACGCGGCATGCAAGAAAAACCCATTTTCTTGGTCGAAAAACTTTGCGTATTGCTCCTTATTGGATTATGGTATTTGTGATTGTCTGAACCTAGCTTTTGTCAAATAGCTGGGAACATGGTCAAGACATAGAACCCGGAGGTTCGTCCAGATATGAGTGAAACATCGTCCCGATTGGAAAATCAGATTAACCATTTCGTCGCCTTGGGGAAATGGGATAAGGTAGAAAGCCTGTGGCAGCAAGTCCTGGAAGACCCGATTCCGCAAGCTAAGTTTTACGCCACCCTTGCCGCTCACATGGTTCGAGCGGAAAAAGCAACCGAATTAAAAGCCTGGACCACCCTTCTCATCGAAGCCTGCCAGACCAAGAACAACTACAAAGAAATAATTCAGATAGCCCGCGGTGTTTTGCATTCCCTTCCAGATTTTACTGAACTCCGTGCGCCCCTCCTTGAAGCCCTCAAACATCATCACTCCAATCTTGCCCGCATCGAAGAATTCCTGGAAGCCAGTGGCATCGCTAACGCGCCCACCCTTTTTATTCCGCTGAACAAATTTCTCCAATATATTAGTTGTTCTGAGGGCCAGTGCTTTATCCATGACCATTGGGGCGCTGGTCAAGTGACCAAACTCGATATTCCTGGCGATCGCGTTCACTTCCACTTCCAAGAACAGGGCGATAAGTCTTTCTCGTTTGCTGGTGTGAAGGAATATCTGAAGAAACTTCCCAAAACCCACTTTCTTGCTCAGCGTATGATTAACCCGAAGATGTTGACAAAGCGTGCTGAAGCGGAGCCGGTTGAATTTCTGAAATATTATTTGCACAACCACCACAACAGTGTGGCCCGTGCCAAACTGAAGGAAGATTTGCTCAAAGGCGTTTTTGATGAAAAGGGCTGGAATTCTTGGTGGGGTAAGAACCGCGACAAGTTCCGTTTTGATCCCTACATCGGTTTTTCCACCTCTGCAGCCAACCCCGTGATGGAACTGCGGACAGAGGCAAAGTCTTTCCATGAGGAATTGTTGCAAGAGTTTTTGCGTGTTGACTCGTTTGCCAAGCGTCATAATTTGCTGACGGAGATGCTCAAACGGCACGAACAAGAAGCGCTTTCCGATGCCGCTGCAAAAAAAATCCATTTTGTATTGGACAAGGCTCTCGGGGAATGTGGGGGCGAGCAGTTTGCGGAGCGCCTTGAATACCTTTACCTCATTGAGGACCTTAACGCTGTTCTTTCGCATAAATTTAATGTTGACGGCCTTTCGGCGGATGAGTCGTTGCTCAAATCTCTTGAGCCTATCGCACTTATCACGGCGCTTTCCGTTCACGATTACCAAATCCGTGCGGCGGATCGTTTACGTAATGCCAATCCGGATGCTTGGAATGATCTCGCTGAAAAACTGTTCTTTGCCGGAACGCAGCGTTTGGCGCAATGGATTTTGAAAGAACTCATCGCTCAAGGACACACGGATCAGGCAATTCATTTGGCTGAGCAGATGCTGCATCGTCCCGATGAAAACCCCGAGTTGTTCTTGTGGATGGTTCGTACGCTGCGTGAAGGCAAGTGGCCGGAATTGCCGGTGGAAATCTCGCCACAACTCATGTTCGACGCGGTCATGGAAATTATCCAGACCTGTAGTGTTCAGATTGCTCACGAGGTCATTGATGCTGCCAAGTATCGTGGGGTGAAGTCTCGTTTTGAGAACTTGTTGACTGAGAATCGTCAGGCGCTGATCGCCGAAGCGTTCCAAGATATGGAAATTGAAGATGTTCGTCGTCGCCATACGGAAATCATGGGTAACCCGGCGTTGAACGAGGCCTTCAAACTGGCGTTTGATAATGCGGTGCGTAGCGTCTGTTATAACCTTGACCACGACGATGGCAGCGCTTCTTCCACCGAGTCCAACGAGCACTTTGTTACCAAGGCGTCCTTTGAGGCGCGCCAGAAGGAATATCAGCAGATCAAGAATACCGATATTCCCGCCAACAGTAAGGCGATTGGCGAAGCGGCTGCGATGGGTGACTTGAGCGAAAACGCGGAGTACCACTCTGCCAAGGAGCGCCAGAAGGTGCTCTTCCGTCGCAAAGAGGCGCTGGAAGATTTGCTGCAACGCGCTCGTACCCTGGAACCCAACCAGGTAGATACCTCTGTTGTTGGTTTTGGTACCAAGTTCAAGATTCGTAATCAGGACAATGGTAAGATGGAAGAGTACACGTTGCTTGGTTTATGGGATGCGGATCCCGAGAAGAATATTCTGTCGTATCTGACCCCCTTCGGTAAGCAGTTCATGAAGAAACAGGCGGGCGATACCTTGGTCGTTACCCAGCCCAGCGGCAACACCATTCGTTATGAGGTGCTGGAAATTAACAACGCGTTGAAATAAGAACCAAGACCAGCAATGCCGTGGGGGCGCTGCCCCCACGGCATTGCTGGGGAACGCGTTCCCCAGCCCCGCAGAAATTTTTAAAACCAGACGGCCCATTTGTCCGAGTTGCTTTGTTTGCGAGGCTTCAAGCCTCACAAACAAAGTAACCCGGACAAATGGGCCGTCTCTGTTTTTCAAGTTTACCGGGTCAAGGGGCGGAGTTCCTTGCGGGGGGTGTGGCAGCGCCCCACGGTGTTGCTGGTCTTGTTGATGTATTCCAGAGTGGATTGACGGGGCCGATGCCTTTGCCGAGGGGGAAGGCGTGGCGGATGGCTTCGGTAAGGAATGCCTTGGCGGATTGCACGGCGTTTAAGGGAGTGCGACCCTGTGCCAAGAAGGCTGCAATGGCAGAAGACAGCATGCAGCCGGTTCCGTGGGTATTTGGATTGTCTAAACGCTCTGCGCTGAGTTCTGCAAAATCGTAGCCGTCGAACCAGAGATCACAACTGGTTTCACCTCCGAGATGCCCACCTTTAATCAGAACAGCGCGGCATCCCAGCGCCAGGATTTTTTTTGCCGCTTCTTTGCGGATTTCGAGCGATTGCATCACATCGAGTCCGGTTAAGACCTGCGCCTCGGATGCGTTGGGGGTAACAATCGCAGCAAAGGGAATCAAGTTTTTTTTGAGCGCCTGCAATGCGCTTTCATCCAACAAGCGCCGTCCGCTGGTAGAAATGAGTACGGGATCGAGTACCAAGGGGATGGTCGGATATTTACGTAGGACACTTGCGACGGCATGGATAACCGCCTCATTGCTCAGCATCCCGGTTTTGATTGCGTTGGCTCCGATGTCAGACAGTACCGCTCCTATTTGTGCGCTGACGCATTCGGGTGCGACGGGGTAAACGTCAGAAACGCCTTGTGAATTTTGGATGGTTAGGGCGGTAATGGCCGCCATGCCATAGACCCCCAACGCAGAAAACGTTTTCAAATCGGCCTGGATGCCTGCGCCTCCACTGGGGTCGGAACCGGCAATAGAGAGGACTGTAGGGAGAGGAGGGTACATAGTGTGATTATCCTCGAAAGGCATGTTTAGTATCTACATAAAAAATTAGCAAACGAATTTACCGGGTGCATCTTGCTTCCGCTACCACTTTTTCAGACAGGGGGAATCTTGTTCTGTTTTAGCCTGCTTTAGCAGGCTCCTGTTTCCCCCCGCCTTCAGGCGGAGGGAAAAGGGGTAACTCTTTTGTTTCTAGTCGGCTTGAGCCGGGCTTTTAACCGCTTCAGCACACTGCGTTACCGTCAGGTAAATGGCTGAAGCCGACAAGAAAGCGCGCTGAAGCGTGCTCTTTCTATTATTGATAAACCTTTCCCTCCGGCTAAAGCCGGGGGCAAACAAGAGCCTGCTAAAGCAGGCTAAAAAAACAATAAAATCTCCCCCGGGGGTAAAATGGTAGCGGAAGCAAGATGCACCCGAATTTACCCCTCTCGAATTGACAAATTATCTTCAACCATCTTTTGGGTTTCTCCATTGACATGAACTGCAATGATAAGTATAGTCGCACATCTAGATTAGTATAAAAAAGTATTGTGGCTCTTTTATCGCGTAGCGAAGAGGTCCGATATGAAAGAATCTTTCAACGAAAACTTTGAACCGTCTATGCGGGGGAAATTTTTCCCTTCGATTGTGTTTGTTGTTTTGTTCGCTTTGACCCTCGCTGTTTGTGGAATTTGGAATCATGTTGCGATGGAAAAAGAGGAGGCTCGGTATAGTAAATGCACGGATGATGTGGCCTCTGTTATTTCCGAGCGTTTGCGTTATGCCATTGGTCTTCAAGGTGCCGCAGGACTTTTTGCGGCTTCCGGAGATGTAAGTCGCAAGGAATGGCAGGACTATTGTGAGTATCGCAAAGCGCCTGTCAATTTTCCGGGGCTTTTGGGGATGGGGTTTGTTCAGATGGTTCCCCTAGAGGCGTTGCCTAAGTATATTCAGACAATCAGAAGTGAGGGGGGAGTACCCGATTATGATGTCTGGCCTCTGGGGAGACGCGACCTGTATGCCCCTGTGTTATATTTCGAACCCTTGGATGTGCATAACCAGCGAGTTTTGGGATATGACATGTTTTCTGAGCCGATACGGCGTGCTGCTCTGGAGCGCGCGCGCGATACGGATGGTATTTCTATTTCAGGTAAAATAACCCTGGTGCGGGATATGGATAAGCCTGCGACACCGGGGTTTTTGATGTGTGTTCCGATTTACGCCAAGGGTATGTCGCACAATACCTTGGAACAGCGGCAAGCGGCTATTCGGGGATATGTCTATGGACCGTTCCGCATGAACGAATTCATGCAGGGGATTTTCCCCAACCCCATAGAATCCATTGCCTTCGAAATTTACGATAGCGCTAAAATTTCTCCCCAGACTTTACTGTACAGTCGTGATGACTCTGCGGGAAAAAAGTACAAACCAATATTTTCCAGCCAGAAGGCGTTGAACCTTTATGGACATCAGTGGACCATATTGTTTCAGACTCGTCCTGCGTTTGAGGCGACTATGGATCATCGACCGTTCTGGGCGATTTTTTTTGCTGGTTTTGTGATCAGTTCCCTGGCTTTCCTCTTTGTTCGTTCGTTGGAGAAGACGCGTGAGCAAGCGTTTTTTCTGGCAAAAAATATGACTTTTGCTTTACAAAAAAGTGAACAGAAGTATCGGATGCTCAACGATAGCCTGTCTGTCGGTGTATCGATTATTGGGCCGGACATGAAACTTCTGGCGGCCAATGCCACCATTCGTAAATGGTTTCCTGATGCGGATTATGACCATTACACGCCTTGCTATGCTGTGTGTAATATTCCTCCACGTTCGGAATTGTGCGAGCAGTGTCCTGTGGGGGAGACTTTTCAAGATGGGTTGTCGCATGTGTCGGAAGGGGAGGTGATTACGTCGGAAGGGAAGCGTATTATGGCGTTCACTTCATTTCCGATTTTAGGTGCGGATGGCAAAGTCAGTTGCGTGCATGAAACTGTGGAGGATATTACGGAACGTAAGAAGTACGAAGAAGTTTTGACTTTTTTGGCGCAGTCCAGCGGCGCTAGTGCGAATGAGGGGTTCTTTGCATCGTTGGCTGCGTATTTGGCAAAAAACCTGGCGGTTGATTATGTGTGCATTGACCGTCTTGAACCGGACGAGTTGAATGCAAGAACCATAGTTGTCTGGAATAATGGAGAGTTTGACGATAATGTTACGTATGCGTTGCGTGACACTCCTTGCGGACAGGTTGTTGAGAAATCAGTTTGTTGTTATCCTTCAGGCGTGCGGCAACTTTTCCCACACGATCCGGCGCTTCAAGTTTTATCGGCGGAGAGTTATGTCGGGGTAACGCTTTGGAACCATGCGGGTCAGCCTATCGGGCTGATAGCGGTTATCGGGCGAAATAAAATGACTAACTCTTTGTTAGTTGAGACAGTGCTGAAGTTGGTGTCTGTACGTGCTGCGGGGGAGTTGGAACGCTTGGATGCTGAAATGGCTCGTCAAAAGAGCGAGGCACGATTGGATTTTGCATTACAGATGATTCGTACGGGAGCCTGGGAACTCGACCTGACAAACCACACGGTGTATCGCACTTTGCTTCATGACGAAATATTTGGTTACAAGGCTTTGTTGCCGCAGTGGACGTTAGAAATGTTTTTGGAACATGTGTTGCCAGAAGATCGTTCTGCGTTGGAATGCCGCTTCCGTGAGGCAACGGAAACGCGTTCAGACTTGAATTTCGAGTGTCGCATTCGGCGTGCGGATGGGGTGGTACGGCAAATTTGGGTGGTGGGGACGCATGAGGCCAATGCGGATGGTAGTCCGCCCAAGCGAATGTCCGGTGTTGTGCAAGACATTACTCAGCGTAAGCAGGTGGAGACGTCTTTTCGTAAAGAAATAGAGCGGGGGTGCCTTCTTCTTAAACTCCACAACAAAGCCGATCATTTTACAGATAAAGAACTTTATCATTATGTGTTGGACCAGGTGGTTCAACTGACTGACAGTACTGTAGGATTTTTCCATATTATTGCCGAAGATCAGCAAAATGTAATTATGACAGCATGGAATGATGCGGCGCTGGCTGGATGCTCCGCCACGTATGAAACGCATTATCCGGTTGATATGGCTGGCAATTGGGTGGATTGTATTCGTCGGAAGCGTCCGATTATTTACAACGATTTTCCGCACTCTCCCAATCGGAAAGGATTGCCCGAGGGACATACGCCTATCACGCGGTTTATGAGTATTCCTGTTATGCAGGGGGATAAGATCAAATATATTTTCGGCGTGGGAAACAAGGTGGAGGAATATACGGACAATGACTTTATTCAGATTCAACTCGTGGCGAATGAAATGCAGAAGATTATTAACGAACGTAGTTTTACGGAAGCGCTTCGTCTTAAAAACATTGTCTTTGACGCATCCATTGCTGCGAACAGTATTGTCGATTTAGATGGCACCATAACCGAGGTAAATAGCGCGTTTTTGCGGCTTTGGCATTATTCGAGTAAGGAGGAAGTTGTCGGTAAGTCGCGACAGGATTTCTTTAACGATTTAGGTGAAGCTGCAACTGCACTTGCTACGCTTCAGGATGTTGGCCAGTGGGAAGGTGAGTTTATTGCAAAACGTAAGGATGGAAGCACTTTTATTGCGCATGGCTTATCTGCAAAAATTGATGATGTGAGTGGGAAAATAGTTGGATACCAATCGGCTATGATGGATATTACCGAACGCAAACAGGCGGAGGAGGAATTGCAGCGGGTGCAGCGCGAGACCGAATTGATTTTGAATGCGGCAGGGGAAGGCATCTATGGCGTTGATCGAGAGGGAAAGGCCACCTTTGTAAATCCGGAAGCGGCCCGATTGCTGGGGTATGAACCAAGTGAACTGCACGATCAGTTGCAGCATGATGTTATTCACCATTCACATCCCGATGGCTCGCCATATGCGAAAGAGAATTGTCCCATTTACGCGTCTTTTACCGATGGGATTGCAAGAAGTGTGAGCGATGAGGTGTTCTGGCGCAAAGACGGAACTTGTTTTCCGGTGGAGTATACCAGTACGCCTGAATTGGGACCTGATGGATATCCGACAGGTGCAGTTGTTGTGTTTCGCGACATTACGGCGCGCAAGCAGGCGGAGGCAGAGCGCATTGCCCGGGAATCTGCTGAGGAAGCCAATCGAGCCAAAAGTCAATTTGTGGCGAACATGAGTCATGAAATTCGCACGCCCATGAACGCCATTCTGGGATTTGCCCAGTTGCTGGAACGTGATCCCTCTCTCTCATCGAGCCAAGTGGAGCAAGTGCATACGATAACTCGCAGTGGCGAGCACCTTTTGAAGTTGATCAACGATATTCTGGATATGTCTAAGATTGAGTCTGGACGTACGACGATCAACCCCACTGCTTTCTGTTTGCATGATTTGCTGGATGATTTGGAACTGATGTTTCACTCTCGTGCTACCGCCAAGGGATTGCAATTAATTGTGGAGCGCGATGAAACGGTGCCGTGCTTTGTCAGTGCTGACGAAGGTAAATTGCGGCAGGTATTTGTCAACTTGATGGGGAACGCGGTTAAGTTTACCGAGACCGGTGGGGTGGTTGTACGGGTGCGCGCTGAGAAGATTGACGAAGAATGCCTGCGTTTGGTCGCCGAGGTGGAAGATTCCGGCCCTGGGATACCCGAAAAAGATATGGATAAAATTTTCGCGGCGTTTCAACAAGCGGACTCTGGTTTGAAAGAAGGGGGCACGGGATTGGGTCTTGCTATTAGTAAGCGCTTTGCGGAAATGATGGGGGGAAAGATTACTGTATCGAGTGAACTAGGGCGGGGGAGTTGTTTTCATTTTGAGTCACTGGTCGCTCCGGCAGCGGAAATTGTGAAGCAAGAGAGAGAGTTGGCGCGGCGTGTGGTCGGGCTGGAACCAGGGCAAGAAACATACCGCATCTTAGTAGTGGACGATGTGTCGACAAATCGCACATTGATGCGTGATTTACTCCAACCGGTGGGTTTTGAGGTAAAAGAAGCTGGCAATGGGGTTGAGGCCTTGGAATTATTTGCGCAATGGTTGCCTCATGCGGTGTTGATGGATATGCGTATGCCGATCATGGATGGCTACGAAGCAACACGGCGTTTGAAGGCAACTGAGGCCGGCCGTAATGCACCTATCATTGCTATTACCGCTAGTGCTTTTGATGATTCAAGAAAGTTGGTACTGGCTACCGGGGTCAATGGTTATGTACGAAAGCCATTTCGAGCGGAGGAACTTTTTGAAGCGTTGGGAAATTGTCTGGAAGTTCGTTATGTTTATGCCGATGAACCAGGTAAAAAGAAGGAACGCCGCAAAGTATCCGTTTTGACGTTGGAATTACTTGCCGCTTTGTCCAAGGAAAGTATTCAATCCTTGCGGAATGCAGTGGCGGATGGCGATGCGGCTCTTTTGAAGAACTTGATTGATGCGGTGGAAAAAGAGCATGGTGATGTGGCTGACGGGTTGCGAACTCTCGCCGACCAGTACGAGTATGAAAAACTCGACGAGTGGCTGGAGAAAGGAGCAAAAGCCCATGAATAGTGAATCGGAAAAAGATACGGTCATGGTAGTAGATGATACCCCGGCTAATTTGAAACTCTTGCAAGAAATGCTGGAAGGGAGCGGGTATCGTGTGCAAGCCTTTCCCTGTGGGAAGATGGCGTTGTCGGCTGCTGCTAAAAAGCCGCCGGATCTTATTTTGTTGGATATAAACATGCCAGATATGGATGGTTTTGAGGTATGCAAGCGGCTCAAGGACGACGTGATATTGAAAGATATTCCTGTGCTCTTTATCAGTGCGCTGGACGAAACGGTGGGGAAGGTCAAGGCTTTCGCCGCTGGTGGGGTGGACTATGTAACAAAACCATTTCAGTATGAGGAAGTTTATGCGCGTGTAAAGGCGCATTTGCACTTACGGAAATTGCGTATTAAATTGGAGGAGAATAATCAGCGGTTGGAAGAATTGGTAAAGGAAAAGGTGGCGGAGATATCTGATTCCCAATTATCAACTATTGTTGCATTGGCGAAACTGGCTGAATCCCGCGACGATGAAACCGGAGTGCATATCGAGCGCACGCGGACTTTTTGTAAAATTCTCGCTGAAAAACTGCGGGAGAAGCCGCGCTATGCGGAAAGCATCAATGATGCTTTTGTGGAAACGATTTTTCAGGCTTCGGCACTGCATGATATTGGCAAGGTTGGGGTTCCGGACTGTATTCTTCTAAAACCCGGAAGGTTGACTTTTGAAGAATTTGAAATCATCAGGTCGCATTCTCTCATTGGAGCGCGAACGTTGCAAAGTGCGCGCGGGAAGTATTCGCGCAATGTCTTTTTAAATATGGGAATTGCCATCGCCCGTTCTCACCACGAGAAATGGGACGGGAGTGGATATCCGGACGGATTGATAGGGGAGGATATTCCACTTTCGGCCCGGAT
>DNPO01000060.1:0-10711 GCA_003501375.1 Candidatus Sumerlaeota bacterium
ATGGTTTCCCAGGGGATGGTTCCACCGCTCCCTCCACCCCGGCGACTGCTATTCCCTCAACGGGACTCACGGCGGGTGATTTTGGTAAAGGGGATGATCGGTACCAGTCTTTTGAACGTTAGTGCTCTGTCGATATATAAACATCAAGATTTCACAATCAAACACACCGCATCGCGGGAGAACCACCATGAACACCAGTGCTTTTGCTAAACATTCTCAGGCCTTTTGCTTGGAACACCGGGAAAAACGTCGCGCCGTTACGCTCATCGAACTGATAGTGGTGGTGCTCATTATCGGACTCCTGGCCACCATTGCTACTCCGGTTTATACCCTCAAAATGGAGCAGGCCAAGATTGCTACTGCCCAGCAGGAATGCAAAGAATTTGCGATGGCGGAGGAAGCCTGCGCGGCGGCGCATGGGTTCTATGTCCCACTTCAGGTGCTCAATGATATTGGTACCACCAATACCTTGAGTACCAGTTATGTGAATTTGACATACCAGTACGTAGCCCGCGAAGTCGACAGTACCTATGGTGGTAATGCTACAAATTTCTACTTGATTTTTGCCGGGCGTGAATTGCCAACCGTTACCAACATCCTGGCAGAGCAGCCTGATCTTGTGAAGTGGAGTAGCAGCGGAAACACTTATCGGTATTACCCGGAACTCAACCGTCTCGTTACTCAGTGGGCTGGTCCCTTTATCAATTTCCAGCGTTATGCGTTCAAGGATGATATTAAGAATGGGACGCTTACCAACCCGCAAGAATATCTGATGAATGACTTTCCGCTTGATCCCTGGGGCAATCCTTACCGCTTATATTCACCCTATGGTCTTGTCGGTACCAATTCTCGCTACCTGAGATGGAGTGATATTGAGTCTAACCGCAGAACGTTTTCTGACGGCTTGTTGACGCAAGATGACCCCCGTTTTGATCGGTTTGCTGTGGTGAGTTATGGCCCGGACGCTTTGACAGGGGATGCTGCTGTTGCTACCAACGGTTATATATCGACCGGAAGTGTGTACTATAATACACCGCTCGCCACCAATGAACTTTATGGCACAGATGACATTTATTACCTCTTTGGCGGAAATATCAGCGCAAACAGTTACAAGACTATTCTGTACTAACCCTTTGTTGTGAAATGCAGTGCAATTTGAAGAGCAGCCTCATATAACGTTTGGCGGGAAGCGCCTTTATGCGATCGAATAAACCCAAACCCCAGGGAGTTACCATCATAGAACTCACCATTGTTCTACTGATTCTCTCCATCCTTTCCTCCGTCGCGGTTACGGTCTACGCGGGCCACTTGGTGCGTGCCCGCTATGCCGCAGCCCGCATGGACATCCACTCGCTCGAAATGGCGGCCTCGCGTTACCAACTCGACTTGGGTGTTTATCCCCCCAGTTCTTCCAGTGCGACGTGGACGTATGGCAACGCAGTTACCATGGATGTCGACGCCGACTACCCGTACAAACCTGTCGGATGCGGCTACCTCATGCTTTGCCTTTTGCACAGTACGAGTGGTAGTGCCACCAGTCCTTCCAACCCCCGTTGGATGGGGCCATACCTCGACGTCAAGCAGGTTAAACTTGGAAATTCAGCGAACCGTGATGAGCGCTTGACGGACTACACTTCCACCACCCTCGCCTCGGTTCCGGCGGCTGCCGTTTCCTTGCTTGACCCGTGGGGCCGCGCCTACGTGTACATGCGTTGTGACGATTACAACACCTCGACGTCCACCCCCGCATTGGTGGGTGCCCAAGTCCCGGCAAGTTCCAAGTATATTGGTGAACTCTATTACAACCCTACCACCATTCAGATTTACTCAAAGGGTGTTGACGGGGCAACCGATGCGGGGACTTCTGCTGCAACTGCCGCTACCGCCTCTGGACTGGCGGCGGACGATATAAACAACTTCTTTAATTAGTCCCGTTTAAGGTCTCATACTCCACTGAATTCCCATCCGCCGGAACCGTTTTACACGGTTCCGGCGGATTTTGTTTTTGTCTCGGTTAATCAAGGATGGTGTTTTATATGAGAATAATTCTCATAAGTGACCTAGGTTGTTTTTTTGGGCTTTCTGTGTGCCTTTGGAGTATAACTCGTTTTATGTTAGTACAATCTTGGTAAGGATGTGTCGCTGCTGGAGTCAATCTCATTGTTGCACTCAATGGTTTTGCGTCATAGATGTCATTCCCTTGCACGGCAGCAAATTCCCGTTTTTACGATTCCAACGGGAGAAGGGGCCAAGACTGTATTTCAAGGTGCGCAAGCATTTCGTTCGGAAAGGTGGGCGGATGTTGGTGTCTCTCTATGGAGATTGCCCCACACGCTTCTGACTGTATTTGTTATCGTGTTTCGAACATATCCCCCGGACAGGCGTTTTCCCGCCTGTCTGGGGGTACTCATAAGTCAAATAATTTCAAATATTTGAGGGACATATGTGCGGAAATCGTTGCCCACCAATTTTCACTTGATTACGTGCGACTATTTCATTATAATTCGAGGCTGGTTGGGTTCAAGGGCGATTTTCGTCGACTTTTAATAATGTAGTTTGTTTGGGTGCGGTTATTCCAGACTGGTTTCGAACTGAACAAGGAGCAGGCGCAATGAAAAACACAGATTCATCCTCAATCTCCAAATTTTCCTCAGGACGCTGCGAGGCGGTTGGAAAGCGTCGGCTTCTTTTTCCAGCGATTTTGTTACTTCTGCTTTTCTGGACGATGAGCATCGGGGCCAGCTGGGCACAGTTGGCCAAGGGGGCGGGTACGACTGATGATCCCTATCAGATCACCACGGTTGCGGAACTGCAGTGGATCAACACTTGTATCAATTACAAGGGCGATACGCAGACCAGTAATACGAGTGCCATTAATTTCAAGTTGATGAACAATATTGAGATTACGGCGGCAGATGATGTAGCGCTGGGAAATAGTAAGTATTGGTTCAAGGGAACTTTTTTGGGGAATAATCGCACGATATATGGGGTGAGGCAGCCGCTTTTTAGTTACTTCAATGGGACTATCGAGTACTTGACGCTTTCATCGAACGCGATGGACGGAACGGCTGGGACTTGTACGGACGCGTTGTTTGCTGAGTATAGTAAAGGCGCCATCAAAAATAGTGTAGCAAGAGGCGTTATCAGTGGGTCGTCATATGTTGGCTCTTTCATTGGCTGGTGTACGGGTGGGAGCCTCACTGAGTGCAGCTACTATAGCACTGTTACTGCGGTTGAGGGGCTGGCTGTGAGCGGTTCGAGTTATTATGTGGGCGGCTTGATCGGTTATAATAGTGGCGGCATCATTACCCAGTGCAGCGTGGGTAGTGCAACGGACGTTACCACTAGGGTCAGTGGTACCGATTACGTCGGTGGCTTTGCTGGGTATAATACGGGGTCTATGGGCGTAGGGACATATGGAGGCAACAGTTTTTCAGGGGCGGTTTCGGGCGTGGATTATGTGGGTGGTTTTGCTGGATACAATACCGCGGCTATTACAGGTAATGCGAGTGTGTACAACCGCTTTTCCGGAGTGGTTTCGGGTGGCAGGTATGTGGGTGGACTGGCTGGCTATAACAGTGGGGGCTCTTACTCATATAGCACTGTTTCGGGGGCTGCTATCAGCGGGTCAGATGATTATGTCGGCGGGGTGGTTGGTGGCAATCATGGCGCAACTACCTTTAACTATTGCTCTGTCTCGGCACCGGTGTTGGGCGATTCCTACTACGTGGGTGGTATTCTCGGGTATAACGATCTTAACGGGTCGTGTACATTCTCGTACTGTAGCACGTCTGGTGCGGTAGCGGGGGGGTATAGTGGTGTTGGCGGTTTGCTGGGATATAGCGTTACGGGGTGTACGGTTACGGAATGTAGTACCTCGGGCGATGTGACCAGCGCTTATGGTGGCTACGTTGGTGGCTTGGTTGGCATAATCGATACATCTACGGGTACCGCAAGTTTTGGCAATAGTATTGCTTCCGGCGACGTGTCTGGTCTGGGTGGCTATGTCGGGGGATTAGTCGGCGCTGCGTGGGATATTGGCACTATGAATCTGTGCGACGCGTATGGCGATGTCACGGGGCTTACTTGTGTCGGCGGGCTGGTTGGATACGATCTAAATGGTGGCACTTACACCGAAGTTTACTACTCCGGTGATGCTGTGACCGCGACGGGTGGGGTTGATGAGGGGCTTTATGTTGGCGGTCTTGTTGGGAAAATATACAACGGGTCAATGACTGATTGCGGAGTGTCGGCCGTCGCTGTATCGGGCTATGACGATGTCGGCGGGTTAATTGGTTACAACTGGGCTTGCGGAGTCACTGAGTTTTCGGTGAATGTGACAAAGATATCGGGGCACCAAAATATTGGTGGTGTTGTTGGTTATAATTATGAAGCCTCGCTCCAAGGGACTCTCGATACCGCCTCTTCGGTGTATTATACGAGCGCCGATATACATGGAGAGGTCTTTGGTACAGGAAACTATGTCGGCGGCGTTGCCGGCTACAATGACGGTGCTTCTACCGTGAAGTACTGCATGGTAGGATCGATTGATGAAAAATATACCCCCGTGGTGGTCACCGGTTATGGCAACTGGGTGGGCGGTGTGTTTGGTGCCAATAATGGAGGATCGATTGACCAGTGCAATGTGACCGTGGAAGTGTTCGGCATCTGCTCCGGTGGAACGGCTGTCGGCGGTTTGATCGGCGAAAGTTCTAATGGTGGTACTATAACGAAAAGTTATGTTTCAGCGCAGCCGGTATACGCGCTTGGAACTTGTGTCGGCGGTCTGGTTGGATTGAATGCCTCTGCGATTAGCGATTGTTTTGTAGTGGGCGATGTCTCTGGGGTCGATAAAGTGGGCGGCTTGGTTGGCGATAATTACGTCACTCCTTATGGTACCGGGGCTGTTAGCACATCGTTTAGCCAAGCGGATGTGGTTGGTGATGGTAGTTATGTGGGGGGGTTGGCGGGTCATAACAGAATGGGTGCGTCCATTGCCAATTGTTATGCCACTGGTGCTGTCGCCGGCTCCGCTTATGTTGGCGGGGGGGTCGGTTGTGTTGGCACTCCGAATTCTGCCGGTACTGTGTTGGATGACGGTTCGACTGTTGCCTATTCTTACGCTATCGGTGCTGTGACAGGCGATAGTCATGTCGGCGGCATGATTGGGTATACTCCTACAACATCTACGCTGACCAATGTGGTTTGGAATAAGGAAACTACGGGGCAGACAACATCTTCTGGTGGCGGACGAGGTGCCACTACGGCTCAGATGCAGGACGCTACTCAGGCAACAACGATTTACTCTGGGTGGGGGGTCGGTACGGATGGCACGTGGGTTATGAGTTCCTATTTCAACTTTGATGGCTATCCGTATTTATTCAATATGGGGAGCTTTGGTATTCGTACCTCTCCTGCGTTTGGTGCCTTATCGTATTACATTAACAAGGGCGCTGAGACCACGACCAATCCAACGGTCACACTGGATACTTCGTACACGGGGGCTCCAGGTTGGTACAAAGCCGCTGAAACCACGGAAACCCTTCAGGCCAAGGTATGGACGCGTTATTCTACTAGTGGGCACAATATTGTCGCGCCCACTTGGACCCTCTCTGCGGGTGACGGTGTCAAGACGATTTATTATTTGATCAAAGACGAGAACGAACAGGTGCTTCCGTTGTTGCGGGACACGATCAAACTGACCGAGGGAATCACGCTTAGTGCGTTCGCGCTGAATGGTGGCTCGACGCCTGATGTTACGACCAGTCAGACGGTGAGTTTGGTTAACACCCACGCGGGTCGTCCTACTTATTATCAGGTAAGTGAATCCAGTACGTTTGCAGGGGCGAGTTGGTTGCCCTATCCTTCGTCTGGTTATCCCTCCTATGTCTTATCTGCCGGAAACGGGACAAAGACTGTCTACTTCCGATTGAGCACCGATAGCGTAGGTTCGATTGTGTCCTCTACGGCAAGTGATACGATTACCTTTACCGGGCCAGTGGTGACAAAGTTTAACATCAATAACGGCGCGTCCGTGGCGACTAACCTTTCTGTGACCTTATACAGCACTTGTACGGGCAGCCCAGACCTTTACAAAGCGAGCGAACAGAGCGACTTTAGTGATGTTTCTAGTTGGTCAACCTACGATGGTAGCGCTCTATCCTTCACTTTGTCGGGCGGGGATGCCTCGAAAAAAGTGTATTTCAAGGTTAAGAATAGTTCGACTGGGCAGGAATCGGTCGCTGTTTCCGACTCCATTACCTTGAGTCAAGTTGTCGCCGAGTCCCTTTCAATTAACGGTGGGGCAACTGAAACGGAAAACCGTACAATAACTCTTATCTCTTCGATTTCTGGCCAGGCGCAATGGTACCAAGCCAGTGAATCCAAAACCTTTGCTGGGGCGAGGTGGTCGGAGTATGGTTCTACTGATAAACACACACTCCAACTTTCGGCAAAAAATGGGTTGAAGACCGTTTATTTCCGGTTCAAGAACTACGCTGGTCACATTTCTAACCAAATCAGCGCTCCGATTACTCTGAATATGCCTGTTGTCAGTTCCCTTAAGATTAACGAGGGTGCTACTTCCACAACCTCGCGAATCGTTACGCTTGACAATATCGCTGATACGGGCAGTACGCCGACCTCCTACATGGCCAGCGAATCGGCGACCTTTGTGGGGGCATCGTGGCTGCCCTACGCTCTTGGGCCGAAGTTTGAATTGTCTGCTAACAATGGGACAAAGACTGTCTACTTCAAGGTCAGAAATACGCTGGACGATACATCTGAGTACAATGCTTATCCGTATCATGAAGAGTCCGTGGTGGTGAAAGATACCATCGTGTACAACGGCCCGGTGGTCAAGAGCCTGAGTATCAATGCCGGGGCGGTATCTACAACTACCCGTACGGTTACTCTGAAGAATGCGTGTACGGGCGGTCCGACGGCGTATGCCGCCAGTGAGGATTCTTTGTTCTCCGGTGTCACTTCCACGACATATTCCGCTTCTGTTGCGCCTGCGTTCACCATTACTTCGACAGGTGATGGCATCAAGACCATTTACTTCAAGGTCTGGAATGCTAACAATCAAGCATCTGAGTACAAAACGGATACCATTGTGCTGGATGAGTTGAGCCTGACTACCGTGACTGTTGCCAGTACCTATGGCAGTGATACGGGCACCACAGTTAGCACTCGTTCTGTCACGCTGCCGAATACCTACGCCGCTGGCTCGGGTTACACAACAACCAAGGGCAAGTTCGTTTCGTCTGCGCCGATTTCTTACATGGCCAGCGAGTCGGCAACCTTCAAGGGTGCTGGCTGGAAGACTTACTCATCCGCTCCGGCGTTTACCCTTTCGGCGAACACCGGTGATCCGGCGAGCAAGACCGTTTACTTCAAACTGAAGAATGTCGCGGGACAGACGAGCACCCTTTCTTCCTCGGTTATCTTGGATGTTCCGATCCTGAAGAGTGTTGCGATCAATGACGGAGCGAGTTCGGTATCCGTATCCGCCGTGACGCTTACCCCCAGTATTACCGGTACCGTATCCGCGTATATGGTCAGTGAGTCTTCGACATTCTCAGTCAAGGGTGTTTCGGCTTCTTGGATTGATGGATACGCGGGTTTGCCGGTGTCCTACTCGTTTGCTTCGGCAACCGCTGGCACAAAAAGAGTGTATTTCAAGGTGAAGAATGCTGCGGGAACCGTATCGACAGTTGTAAATGATACAATTAAGAAGAGTGGCAACTCTGCCACTGCTCCGACCCCAGTGAAGGCAAGTAGCACCTCCTCCTCTTCCAAGAAGACCAGTAAGACTGGGACGACGAATTCGGGAGGCACAACTACCGACAGCGCTACGACAGGTGTTGCCACAGATGCGACAAAGACGAATGTCACGACAACGAACACGCTCTCGCTGAGTGCCGGCGCGTTGGACTTCGGCACGGTAGCTCTTGGCGCGGCTGCGCAGCAAACGATAATTCTGACGAACAATACCAACGCTGCTCTGACTATCAGTGGTATTACCTACCCAGATGGGTTTACGGGCGACTGGACTGGCGGAACGCTTGCGGTTGGTGCTTCTCAGTCGGTTGTTGTTACCTTCGCCCCGTCCGCCGAAGCCAGTTACAGCGGCTCGGTTGCCGTTGCTTCGGACAAGCCCGCGGTGAGCGTTGCGGTTCAAGGCGTGGGTGCGAAACCTGTTTTGAAAATTACGGATTATGCTCTTTCCGCTACCAATGTAAAAGAGGGCGATCCGTTCGTCGCCACTCTGACCATCAGCAACGAAAGTGACTTTGCTACCGGCAAGTTCCATGTGGCCCTCTATCTGTTGACTGACGACACATTGCTTCTCGGCATCGGCGCGGGCTATCTGGTTGAGGAAGTGGCGGTTGATTCGATCGCTGCGCAAGATGAAGCCTTGGCGACTTGGAACTTTGCGGTTCCAGCACTGGGGGATGCCTCAACTTACTCGATCTGGCCAGTGTTTGCTCTGGAGGACAGTCAGTCAGTGATCACCACTTTCGACGTAACGAAGAATATGTTGCAGTCGACTTCAGTGGTAACCGTGGCAAAGTAGTGTTTAGGTTGTTATCTGAAATATAGAACAAGTAGCCCCCCCGGTTGATCGAAAGATCAACCGGGGGCTTTTTTTTACCTATGAGAAAGAATGGAAAGACGGAAAGCGTCGAGTGTTATTTTTTTACTTGTATTTTCTAAGGATGTTGTGGTATAAATAGAGACGTATCCTAATGTGTTGCTCGTTTGGGATGCCTTGGAATTAAGGGGCTGGCCCACTTCTATATCACCACCTCACTCATCACCATTCACCCTTGCGCGTTTCGCGCAAAGGCGTCGAGTTTAACGCCGACGCTTCAACAATAAAAGCCCACCAAAAATCAACATCATCTAGACAGGCCAGTCCCTTGGTTCCTCTGCCGGAAAGGTTCAGGATTCATGAGAGTAATAGTTATCATGGCTGGCGGATCGGGGGAGCGGTTTTGGCCCTTGAGCCGACGCTTGCGCCCCAAGCAGTTGTTGCCTATTACCAGTGACATTCCCATGCTCGCTGAAGCAGTGGAGCGTGGGTGGAAAATTCCCAAGGTGGAGCAGGTCTATGTGGTGGCGGGTGCTCAGTTACGCGCTGGTATTCAGCTCGCGTTACCCGGTTTCCCTCCTGCCAACTTGTTGGTTGAGCCTTTAGGGAAAAATACTGCTCCTTGTTTGGCTTTTGCTGCGGCTGTGTTGGGTGCGCGCCACGGTTGGGACACGTCCATGGCGGTGTTTACGGCCGACAGTCTGATCCGTGATATCGATGCTTTTGCCCGAAATGCTGATCTTGCGTTTGAGATGGCTGAGCAGCAGGACGTTTTGATGACTTTTGGGGCGAAGCCCCGCGAAGCAAATACGGGATTTGGATACTTGGAAGCGGGGGAGGCGGAAAAGAGTGATGCTCGCGGTGTCGTGCGTCGGGTAGATGCTTTTCGCGAAAAACCTGATCTGGAAACTGCGCGGGAATATGCAACGAGTGGTCACCATTTTTGGAATACCGGTATGTTTGTCTGGAAATGCGCGGCATTGCGCACAGCAATGGAAGCATTTGCCCCTGAATTGGCCGCTGGAGCAGAGAAGATTGCGCAGGCTTATGGCACCGATAGTTATGCCAGCGAGTTGGAGTCTGTTTTTGCTGAGTGGCCTAAGATTTCAATCGATTACGCTGTTATGGAAAAAGCGACCAATGTTTATCTGGTTGAGGCTGAGTTTGACTGGGATGATGTCGGAACTTGGAATGCTTTGGCTCGGACGCGGCCTTTGGATGCTGCGGGGAATTTGCAATTGGGGCGTAGCGTGATGTTGGATACGCGCAATACCGTTTTGTACAACGCTGACTGGTTGCCTGGACATCCCGATGCTCCAATGCCCTTGATTGCCACGTTGGGTGTAGAAAACTTAGTTGTTGCAGCGGCGGAGGGAACGGTCCTTATTTGTCATCGTGATCGCGTGCAGGATATCAAACTTATTCTGCAACAATTACGCGATGAGAATAAGACCGAGTATTTATAAGATTTCTTTTTTTTCTTGCATGCTTTGCCGTCGGAACGATAATTGCCTCTGTATGGTCTGTATAGATGGTTATCTCCGCTTATGTTGGGTTTCGCATGCACCTCAAACCTTATTTCCCCACTACCATTTGCTTAGCGCTGGTTGTACTTTTTCCTTTCATTTATCCCGGTTGCGAGGTGTTAGGTTTTTCGCGTTTACTGGGTGCCGATCTTCCTGAGTTCCACTTTCCGCATCAGCAATGGATATATGATATTTTAAAAACAGGGCGGATTCCATTTTGGAATCCGTATTTGTATGGGGGTGGTCCAGAGTTTGGCAATCCTGAAATGGCGCCATTTTATCCGCCGGTTATTTTACCCCTTTTATTGCTTGGCCCAATTGCAATGTTGCAACTTAAGTTTGTTTTGCATTTGGCCTTGTTAGGGTGCGGCTTTTTCCTTTTTTTGCGCGACCTGCATTTCAGGCGTTTTTGGGCATTGCTTGCAGCATGGACACTTATGGCAAGTGGATTTCCCATTACGAAAATAGGACTGCCTAATGTCGGGGATTCGGCTGCGTGGTTCCCCCTCATTTTGTGGTTAAACCAGCGTTTTGTGCGGTGTGCTGATTTGCATCGTGGTCTGGTTTATAGTGGCGGGGGGGGGATAAC
>DNPO01000060.1:10965-12830 GCA_003501375.1 Candidatus Sumerlaeota bacterium
CGGGGGAGGAATAATGCTGCTGTTGTTTTTCCCCCAGATAACATTGACTATCATCTTGTTTTTGGCTCTTGCTGGTGGATTCCATTTTGTGCGAATAACAGATAGGGAACCAAGTCGAGGTGGATGGAAGTTTTTAAGATTTTGGCTGTTGCCCGCCTTGGAACTTTTTGTTTTGCTCCTATTGATGCGCTATCCATCGCATCCCATTCGTTTCCCGCAACCAGGATGGCGCTGTGCTTTTCAAGGTTTTGGGATGCTTGGGGTCTTTTTGGGAATAAGCGCCTTGTTTGTTTGGGGCATTTGGGTTTTCCGGATGCATGTTGGCGTGGACTGGCGAGGTGCTGTCCGTTGGGGAATACGTTTTGCGGCGGTATGGTGCCTGGCTGGTATGTTAGCCGCGCCACAGTTGCTAATCACTGGAGAATTGATCCGGTCATCCAATCAGGCGCGTTTGGCGTATACACAGGATGAGGAGTTTTTTACCGGAGCGCAGGCGTATGGTTCTGCACGTGACTTTATACAGTCGTCTGCTTTGGCTAAACCAAAGGAAGTTGTAAATAATATGGCACTCGGGCCTGTGGTATGGGGCCTGCTCGCTGTGGGTATTGGATTAGGATGCCATCGGCGGCGTCGCATGGCGTTTTATGCTTTGTTTTTTATCGCACTTATTTTTGCTGTATATATGGCTGCGCCTGGGGCTTTTGATACTTTTCGTCGTCTCCCATTTTTTTCTAAATTTTCCGGTTTATCACGTTACCTGGCCTTCCTTAACTTTTTCCTGATATTATTTGCCTTTTTTGCAATCGCGGAAGTATTGCGAAAAACACCCAAGGTGTTAAAAACGGGTGCCACTGTTTTTATGGTAATTCTAATTTTGGGCAATCTCGGTTTGTTACTGAAGCATCAGGTTGGATTCTGGCATTATTTAAAGACCGCTCAAACTTCGGAGCCTATTTCACCCCTTGTTCCCCCTGCCTTGTTGGAACGTTTACAACCCGGGGAACGTATGCTGGTGGATATGCGGGAGCGTGGGGATTATGTTCCATTGTTTATGATGGCGCTTCAATATCGTATTCCAGCGATTGGTGGGTATGGTCCAATTCGGAATGGTGCATATGATGATTGGATGCGTGCCCATAATCAGTATTTGGGTGTGATGCGGGATGATTATCGCGCGGGCTATTTTGAGCCAGTACCAACCGTGTGGACGCGTGCATTAGGTGTCCGATGGTTTGTGTTTCCCCCGGGGGCGGTTCCTGATTCAGCCCGCTGGTCTTCCGCATTACCGCATTATGTTGAGCAGAAAATTGGGCAGTGGACTCTGGTTGAGGATTGCAATATTCCACCAGTCTCTTGGCCAGAAACAGCCTTAGATGTTACCACACCGACGTTGTCTATTCCTTTGGGGTGGCGGGCTGATCTGGTGCAACATGAATGTAATGCGTTGTCTATTGCGCTTCACAATCCGAAGGTTGCTACGTGGGCTGTTTTTTCTTTGCCTGCTTATAATGGATGGGAAGCGTGGTGCGATGGTACAAGGTTGGAAACAGCCCGGGCGTATGGCTTTCTGTTTGCAGCAAAGGTACCAGCGGGAAAATCCCTCATCGTTCTTCGCTATCGGCCCAAGAGTTTTATCTTGGGGTGGGTGGTTTCCTTAGCAGCCATCTGGTTGTGTGTGGCACTAGTTCGACGAGGGTGGCGTGGAAAAGAAAGCCGTCTTGTCTGGTCTATTTGGGGAATTGTTGGAATCGTTTTATTGGGGGGGGCTGGTGTTTGTGTTTGGTGGATGCCGGATTATCTTGTGTTGCGTTTGGGGGAACTGATTGCAATCGCTTTGGCGGGGGGGGGCTTTTTTAGCCTGCCGG
>DNPO01000060.1:13075-17756 GCA_003501375.1 Candidatus Sumerlaeota bacterium
GCGGGGGGGGGCTTTTTCAGCCTGCCGGTGCATAAGAAAAAAGAAACGGTTATTTAGATGGCTTGCGGGCATGCACGATCATTTCAGCGCTGCAAATCCATTGTGTTTCGAGGATTTCCAGCCCTCGTTTTTGCAGGGAATCCAAAAGCGATGCACGGGTGTAGTGTGTGATGTGCTCATCTGCGTACCCCCCTCGCTGGAAGAAACCATACAGTTTTTCTATAAAAGGCCATTGCCAGGAGCCATAATCCGGCGTGCCAAGTATGAGCGAACCGCCGGGTTCCAATACTCGGAGCAATTCATCCAATATTACCGGATCTTCGGGGATGTGTTCGATGACCTCGGAGCAGACCACTACTTCAAATGCCGCATCACGGAAGGGCAGTGCGAAAACACTGGCGTTGCTAAGCATGCGTCCCGGACGTCGGACAAAGCGTAACTTGCGGAGTTTTATATCCATCCCAATGGCTTGCGGGGCAGCATCCAATATTTGGGTCGAACCGCAGCCCGCATCTAATACGCGCAGACGGTTGCCAATGAATTCCAAAATAATTCGGTAGCGTTTGCGTTGCCACCACTTTTGCAGGGGAATACGGCTATCGAATCCGCGCCAATCATAATCCGCACTTTCAATACTATTGCGGACTTTCCACATCTCTTTCAGCACGCCCAAGTAATCCAAGGCGACCTGAATGCTTCGAACGTGCGCTTTGCGCTTGTGCTCGGGGTGGGGGAGATAGTGAAACGGGATTTCGTACGCCTTGAAGCCTTCACTCCATGCTTTGACCAGAATTTCAGGAAGAATTGCATAGGTGGAATGGCGCAGGTTAAGTTGTGCAATGGCGCTGCGGCGGTAGAGGCGGTATCCGCTGGTGAGGTCGTGGATGGGAAGGGCCAATGCTTTCCCAAGAAAAATGTTGAGTAAGCAACTGGTCCAGCGTCGGTAGCGCGGTGTTTCGGAATGTCCTCCGGGTGTATGGCGCGAGGCGATGATAATATCTGCCTCGTGGCGCATCTGGAATAGGTATTTTAAAAAAGCGGGGTGGTGGGAATAATCCGGATCCATTGTGATAATATAGTCGGTATCACAAGCGGAAAATGCAGCGAGTAACGCAGAGCCATATCCTGGCTCAGAAGCGGCAACTGTGCGTACACCGTATTGCTGTGCCACGCTTATGGTGTTGTCTTTTGTATCGGTATTGGTTGCTACTAAAATTTCTGAGGAATTTTTGAGTTCATGCAGGACTTCTTGTAAACGGGGCAAGAGTCCGCGCAGATGCTCTGCGTCGTTGGTGCATGGGATGATGATGGTACATGTCGAAGGAATCATCGGTACCTTATGCTCAGTAAGATAAAACTTTTATCCCCCATACGGAGAGGAAGCGTGCACAGAATAAGTTTAGATAATAAAAAAAAGAATCGAACTGATTAGTCCGACTCTTCTTATTTGTCTGCATCTTTACATACTTTTCGCTCTTTTTACGGTGAGGTTAAAAGTGGTGCGAATTACCTGGCATGGGAGGCAGGTTGACATAACCTTCGATGCAGGCATTATCACCAAAAGATTTAAAATTGATGTTTTTTAATTGGATGGAGCCCTTCATGTTCTGAATCCCGAGGTCGATGAGGGGAGAGGTGGGTCTTTCACCTCCAACGAGCTGCGCTCCAACGAATACGACGATTTTATCGGCCAAGCGCTCGCGAATAAGCGCGGTATGCAATTGGCGTCCGCCTTCCACCAGTACGGATTGAATGCCTGCCTCTGCCAGTTGGTGCATAGCTGCACCAATGTCAATAATGCGCCCTCTGCCCGGCACTACCAGGACTGTGTGCCCGGCTTTGCGCATGCGCTCGATTCGATCTTGGGGGGCTTTGTCTGTGCAGAGAAGAATGACGTGCCCGCCAGTCGCATCCAAGCAGCGCGCGCCGATGGGTGTGCGAAGGAAACCATCAAAAATAATACGTTTGGGTTGGCGGCGTTTGTAGGAATCGAGTCGCACGGTGAGTCGCGGGTTATCAAAGAAAATTGTGCCAACGCCAACGGCCACGGCATCGACGCAGGAGCGGATCTCGTGGGCGTAGCGGCGGGATTCGTCGTTGCTGATCCAGCGGGAATCACCACTATCAGTCGAGGTGCGCCCGTCCAGTGTCATGGCCCATTTGGCAATAATGAAAGGGCGTTTGAGTTGGTGGTAGGTAATAAATGCTTCGTTCAGACGGCGCGCTTCACCTTCCAGCACGCCACAGTCCACTTCAATTCCGGCGGAACGCAGGCGTCGCAAACCACTGCCACAGACCATGGGATTGGGGTCGATCATGGCTGCAACTACGCGGCTGATTCCTGATTTGATAATGGTTTCAGTACAGGGTGGGGTTTTGCCTTCGTGATTGCAAGGCTCTAAATTGCAGTAAAGTGTTGCACCTTTTACATCATGCTCGTTTGCTTTGGCATCGCGTAGAGCCATCACTTCGGCATGAGGGTGACCGGATTGTTCGTGAAAACCTTGTCCAATGATTTGGTCGCCATGCACCAGAATGGCACCAACCATGGGGTTGGGGGAGGTACAACCACGCGCCAGGGCTGCGAGTTCCAGCACCTGGCGCATGTATTGACGGTCTTTGGCGGAGATGCCCATTATGCTTCCGGTTCAGCGCTCTTGAGTTCGATAAACTCCAGAATGGAGGCGGCAACTTCTTCTAACTGTTTCATGCGAAGGCCGGGGTAGATCGGCAGACTGATGACGCGTTTGCTTACGCGCTCGGCCACCGGGAAATCGCCTTCTTTGTACCCGAGGTACGCGAAGCAGGGCTGCAAGTGCAGCGGGCGATCGTAGTAAACGGCTGTGCCGATTTCGCGTTGGGCCAGGAAGGCGCGGAGCGAATCGCGGTGCTCGTATTGGATGGAGTACAAGTTATAAGTGTGCTCCCCACGCTCGTGGAATTCGGGAAGTGTAACGCCGGAATCGGTCAACAGGTCGTTGTAGTAGCGGGCGTTTTCGATGCGATCAGAAATTGCCTCATCCAATTCCTCAAATTTGATTTTGAGGACAGCGGCCTGCAAGGAGTCCAAGCGGCTGTTGAAGCCGATGTCCTGAAACTGGCCAGTGTTGTCACGTCCATGGTCGCGGTAGCGACGGATACGTTCGGCTACCTCATCGTTGTGCGTGATGATCATACCGCCATCGCCCACGCCGCCCAAGTTTTTGGTCGGGTAGAAACTGAAGCAGCCAGTAACACCCATCGTACCGAGATATTTATTGCCGATGCGGGCACCCTGCGCCTGGGAAACGTCCTCAACGAGGAAGATGCCGTGGGCGTTGGCAAGTTGCATCAACTGGGCAAGGTCACAAGCCTGGCCGAACATGTGGACGGCGATGATGGCTTTTGTCTTGGGGGTAATAGCATGTGTAACACTGTCGATAGCCACGTTATAGGTGATGGGGTCTACATCGACAAAGACCGGGCGTGCGCCGAGACGCGTTACCACGTCGGCAACGGCGACAAAGGTGAAGGTGGGGACGATGACTTCATCGCCGGCGGAGATACCGAGAGCCTTCAGGGAAAGCAGGAGTGCATCTGTACCGGAGTTGACGCCGATGGCATGCGGGACGCCATATTCTTTTTCCACGGCCTTTTCAAACAGGGTGACAGCGGGGCCGAGAATAAAGGAGTTTTCTTCGAAGACTTGATCGAAAGCCTGGTGGAATTTCTCCATGAGCGCTTCGTGCTGGGGGGCAAGATTAATAAAGGGAATTTTCATAACTAAAGCGTTCCTCGTTTCCGATTGGCCGCATGCCGGGCCAAAATAACAGGGTCTTGCGCGCACGGTAGAACAACACCGCTGCGCACGTTGAGACGTCTTACTTTAGGAGTCGAACGTGATGTTGTCAAGAACGAAATAGATAGAAGGAAAACCGACTGGGCTGAGTTTCCTGTTTGACACGTAGGGGCGTGTTGTGCACAATGGAAAATGGATTGTTGGAAGGATAATATCTGGTAGTCTTTCTTCGGGAGGGGGAAAAAAGTATGTTGGTATTTAGAAATCTGGCAGGTAAGTTAGCGGTTGCACTGGCGGTTACATTTTTGTTGGTTGCCATGACGGTGTGGGCGGCAGACGAGCCTAAGAAAACGGATCAGCCCAAGAAGACCTTGGCGCTTACGGGAACGTTTAATTGGAATCACGATAAAAAGGCTGGTACCCAGCACCCGTTGACCGGTACGTTGACGCCGACGGGAGACAAGCAGTGGAGCGTTGTTTGGAATTTTACGTGGGACAAGAAACCGGTGACATACACGGGTACGGTCAAAGGGGAACTGGTAGATGGCGCTTGTTCTGGTGACGGAACGGGTACCGATGGCAAGGGTACGTTTACTTTTACCGGGGTCGCAACTAAGGGCGTGGTACAGTTTAATTCTGCGTCAAATAAAGGGAAGAAACCGGAGCCGACGGGAACGGGTTCCTTTAGCGTGAAGTAGTTTTGTGGTACCATAACAATTGGTTTCAAGGCACGGAAAGAGGGTTTTCCGTGCCTTTATTTATCCGGGGAATGGGGAGATTCCAGAGAATAAAATCAAACCATTGACCACGAATAAACACGAATTCACACGAATGCTGCAACGGCGCATTCGTGTGAATTTGTGTTTATTCGTGGTTTGTTTTTGCAGTTCTTTGCGCCTTGGC
>DNPO01000060.1:17977-18210 GCA_003501375.1 Candidatus Sumerlaeota bacterium
TTATTCGTGGTTTGTTTTTGCAGTTTTCGGTGGCCTTGCGAGTGAGGTAAGATTTTGCGAGGTAGGGAAAAATTCTTGATTTTTCTCGCAGATACCTTGACAATCTCGTTAGGGTTTGGATAGGTACCATCTCTGACACTTTGCTTTGCCCAGGAGCCTTTTGCTATGTTCACTCTGACTGCCCCTCGTTTTACTCGTCCGCGTTTTCTCACCGCCTTCTGGCTGGTTTGCCT
>DNPO01000346.1 GCA_003501375.1 Candidatus Sumerlaeota bacterium
CACTGTGAGACCCCGGCCGCGCGTGGGGACCCCCTGCAGGGTTCCCTTCCTTTTTGTGCGTTTGCCCGGGGTAGCCTCGTTCCTCGGCAATCCCGGGCTAAGATATGCAACCGCTACGCGGTTGAAAAACAACAACAAGACTAGCGTCTATACAATAGGCAACCACTCTCAAATTTTATTCCCAGCCCCAAACTTGTTTCGCGCCCGCCCAACCTTCATCGCCGTCTTTGTGTCGCAATTTCAGCCAGCCATCTTTGGCATCCAGTACCAGAAAGATCACGCCCTTCTGCGCAGCAAACCGTCTGGGGGCTTTCGGATTGCCATCCTTGTCTACACCGGGGCCTTCGCGCAGGTTCATGCTCACTGCTTTTACCACCACATAGTTATCAGCGGAAAGATTCGACTCGTGAATCCAACCTTCGCTACCGTCGCAGTCGCGTACCTTGGCCCAGTGTTCCGTGCGTTCAACGATTTGCAGTGGCCAGTTTTTGTTTACCTTCCACAAAATCGGGTCTTCAGAATTCGGGCCTTGACGCATGGGAGCAACCGACGCGCCCACACTCACATACGCATGCCGCGCCAGATAGTCGCTAAAAATCCATCCGGTAGCGCCCTCTTTTGTTCGTACGCGCGACCATTTACCTTCCGTGCCGATCACCTGAACCGGGGTGAAACGCACCAGAGTATCCAGCGCATCCGCATTTTGCTGTGGCTTTTCGCGCAGACTCACCTTATCCGCCTTGATGATTACCATTTTTGCATCAGCCGGTGGGGTTTCCTTGGCTTTGGTTTTATCATCGTTTTTATCTGAGGACTTTGCCTTATCGTCGCTTTTGTCAGAGGATTTGGATTTGGTATCTCCCCCCTCTTTTTTTGACGAGGAGCCGTCCTTGCTTTTGGACGAGGAACTATTGCTGGAAGAAGACTTCGCGGCAGTTTTTTCTGCACCGTACGCTACGCTAAGCGACAGCAGCAGACTAAGGAGAAAAAGACGGGACAGTAGCGTTCTCATGGAATTTCCTCCAATGCGAGCAAATATGAGCGTGTGCCATCCTTGCCGCATATATGGTCTGGAAAACCACACGCCCCCAGCATCCTAAGAAAAATGGGCGCAAATAACAATGAAAAAGGGTAAAAGCCCAAAACAAGAGACATAACTCATAGGGTTAATAAAAATTGCTTATAAAGGTGTCTTAAAGCCCGTATTTTTCCGCCTTACACATATTATTTGCCTTTTTTCCTCCCTGCTGGTAGCATTATCTGTTTTGCGCGTCGTTCCTGACGCTGAGGTACACATTGTTAGAGGAAAGTTAAGACCGACCCCATGCCCGTTGTAGCCCATGATAAGATTCGAAATCTCGCCATTATTGCCCACATCGACCACGGTAAGACGACCCTGATCGACTCCATTTTCCGCTCCGCACACGTTTTCCGTGACAACCAACAAATGGGTGAGCGCGTTATGGATAGCGGCGATTTGGAACGCGAACGTGGTATCACCATTCGCTCCAAGCACTGTACGGTGCAGTGGAAAGATTACCTGATCAATATCGTGGATACACCCGGCCACGCCGACTTTTCTGGCGAGGTGGAGCGCGTGTTGTCGATGGTGGACGGCTGCCTCCTGCTGGTGGATGCAAACGAAGGCCCCATGCCGCAGACACGTTACGTGCTGATGCGCGCACTCAAAATGGGGTTGCACCCGATCGTGCTGGTCAACAAAGTGGACCGTCCGCACGCGCGTCCCTCCGAAGCGCTACACAAGACATTTGACCTTTTCTTCGAACTGGGCGCGACTGACGAACAAGCCGATTTTACCACGCTGTACGGCTCCGGGCTGGATGGCTGGTTTGTGCGCGATCTGGAAAAAGATACGCAACGCGAGAACATGGACGCGTTGTTTGAAACGATTATCAGCACCTCTCCCGCTCCGGTGGTCGAAGAGGGCAAGCCGTTCCGCATGCAGGTCTGCACACTGGCGTGGAATGACTATATTGGCCGCATTGGCTGCGGCCGCGTGATGTCCGGGAGCCTGAAGGTGGGCGACTCGTTCCTGCGCACCACCACCACTTGGAACGATATTGGTAACCCCGATGCGGGTTGGACCGTCGGCCCCTCCAAGGTGGAAAAATCCGCTCACCAGTGGGTGACGCGTGGGCTTCAGCGTACCGAAGAGCCGGAAATTGGCGCGGGTGATATTGTCTGGATCGCCGGCCCCGAAGAAATCAATATTGGGGATACGTTCTCCTCGGTGGATTTTGAAAACCCCGCCCTTCCCCCGCTGGAAATTGAAGAGCCGACTGTGTCGATGCTCTTTCTCGTCAACAACGGTCCGTTCTCGGGCAACGATGGCAAGTCGGTTACACTGCGTCAACTCAAGGAGCGCATTGAGCGCGAACTCCGTGTCAACGTAGCGCTTCGCATGGAAGACGTAGGACGTGCCGATGGCGTCAAGGTGTCCGGTCGTGGCGAGTTGCACTTGGCCGTTCTCATCGAAGAAATGCGCCGTGAAGGTCTCGAACTCTGCGTGTCGCGTCCCGAAGTTATCACGCACGAAGTCAATGGCAAAACGATGGAGCCTATGGAATCGCTGATCGTGGATGTTCCCGAGGAAAGCCAGGGCGTGGTCATTGAAAAACTGGCGAAGCGCAAAGCCGAAATGACGCACATGGAAAGCACGGGCACGGGCATCATCCGCATCGAGTTCACCATTCCCACGCGCGGTCTGATCGGCTACCGCTCAGAATTCCTGACCGACACGCGCGGCTTGGGCATCATGGCGTCGCGTTTCAAAAACTACGGCCCGTGGTGCGGTGAAATCCCCGCACGTAACCGCGGTTCTGTTGTCAGCATGGAATCGGGCGCGGCAACCGGCTATCAAATCGAAAGCCTGCAACAACGCACCCAACTTTTCATTGAGCCGATGGATCAGATTTACGCTGGGCAAATCGTGGGCGAAAACTCGCGCCCCGAAGACCTCCCGTGTAACCCGACCAAAAAGAAGGCGCTCACAAACCACCGTTCGGCCACTAAAGACCAGACGGTTATGCTGAATGCCGCGCGTAAAATATCGCTGGATCAGGCGCTGGAGTGGATCGCGGACGATGAGTTGGTGGAAGTAACGCCAAACCGCGTACGTATTCGCAAAGCCATTCTTGATGCCGAGCAGCGCAAAAAAGCCGATAACGCCAGAAAATCGCTGTAAAAAACAGGGATGAGGGCGGAAGGATTGAGGGCTGAAACACGGTGCAAGCCATGGTGTTTTCATCCCTTAATCTCTCCGCCCTTATCTCTATATTAACTTAGGGGTTTCCCAATCATGTCTCCTTTTCCCAAAGCCGTTTTGTTCGACCTCGGCAACACCATCTTAAAAATCAACGAAGTTAACATGCTCCGCGCTTTCTCACGTGTGTTTGAACTGGGCAAAAACCCGAAGGGTGTCTCGTTCATCAAGTGCGGTTTCGTTGGCAAAGAAATCGGCGACATGCTTGACAAGGAAGCGAACGCGAGTCAGCACGAATTTCCCATCCGCGCTTTTGTGGAATTGTTTAGTTACCGCACCGGCATCACATTTGACATGCCATACGCGGAATTGGAAATGGAAATTTGGAAGTCCATGCACACCTTCTCGCCCGAACCGGGAGTGCGCGAAGTATTGGCGGAACTCACCGCAAAGGGCATACCGATGGGCGTGGTAAGCAACGCGGCATTTAGCACAGAAGCGCTGCAATGGGAAATGGCCAAGCACGATCTGTTGAAACCGTTCCAGTTTGTTATTTCCAGCGCCGACTGTATCTATCGTAAGCCGCACCCGGAAATTTTTAAAGCCGCGGCGGCACGCTTGGGTTTTGATCCGAAAGACATTTGGTTTGTGGGTGACGTATTCGATTGGGATATTACCGGTTCGTATGGCGTGGGAATGAAGCCGATCTGGTACAACCCGAAAAAAAATACCGCTCCCAAAACCGAAAAAGTCGCCCCGAACGCTTGGCGCGAAATTCGGAATTGGAACGAATTTTTGACCGCGTAATTGATCCCTGCATCAATATGTTAAAACGCGCTTCCCCCTGCGCTCGGAACCATTTTGCGATAGGTCTGCATATCGCGCGCGGCTTTGTCCAGATGTCCCAAAGCCTCCCACGCCGTTGCACGGCGCGCGTACAGTTCGCAGGTGTTCAGGCGCTCAAAAACTTTTTGCAGTTGCGGCAAGCAGTCCGCGTAACGTTTCTGGTTTAACAGGAAATCCGTGTAATGGCTGCGGCAATCGTGGTGGTTCGGGTAAATGGTCAGCGCGGCGAGAAACTCTTTTTCGGCCTCAACTTTATTGCCCATCTGCTCCAACTGCCGGCCTTTGTGATAGTGTACGTCAGCCCGCATCGGCCGCACTGCCGACCAACTCCATCCACAAAAAATTACCAATCCCAACGCCAACGCAGCCCCGGCAAAAGCACGCGGAAGTTGCAGCGATGTGCCCACGCCCACCACGCGACTCATGCCGCGCAGGTACAGCGTGTGGGTAGCCCACTCGCCCTCCAGCACCAGCGGCGGCATACGATAACCATCCTCGTCACGCTCGGGTTCGCCCAGCATTTCTCCCAGCGGTAACAGCGCGAAAAACAGCAGGGTGGATGAGGGCAGTTGCAGCGGGAAGGACATCATGCCCGCTCCGCACAGCACGGTCAATGCGCCGATGCCGCCCCACGCGATCCAGCCATCGAGCCGGACAAAATGCGGTGGATTTTTTTCCTCGCGCTTGCTGGCTTGCACCACGCGTGCCATGCTGCGGAAGGCGTAAAAAATCATTCCCAATAACAGGAGTGCTCCGACCGGGCCGAGTTCCGCCCAGGTTTGCAATAGTTCGTTATGCGCCGCGTTGGTGTACAGCCCCTGATAACGGAGGTAGTTTGGATCGTTCGGCAAAAACCCCGTGTGCATGGATGGGTAAACGTAGCAAAAATTACCCGGCCCAACGCCCAGCATTTTGTGCTGGCGAATCATTTCCATCGCGTTTAGCCAGATCACCCAGCGGGTGGGCGCGCCTTCTTTCCAGCGCTCGGATGAGAATGCTTCGTTAAAAATTCCGGGCAATTGCGGCGTTTCCGTTTGTGG
>DNPO01000352.1 GCA_003501375.1 Candidatus Sumerlaeota bacterium
AGGAAAAATTATCTTGGACAAGAGTAATGAAAACTCTCTATGTTAAGTTCCAACGCCTGAGTGCTTTTACGTACAACGCTTCTAACTGCCGCGAAACCACCCGAATATCGAAATGTTCTTGTGCGCGGCGTTGGGCCGATTCGCTGAAGGCGCGACGTTCTTCTGCGTTTTGTAACAACCGCATAATCGCTTGCGCCATGCGATCGGGATCGCCCGAGGGAACGAGCAAACCGGCCTGGCCGTTGTCGAGTAATTCGGCATTCCCACCAACATCCGTCGCAACCACCGCGCACCCAGCCGCCATTGCCTCCATAATGGAGAGCGACAAGCCTTCGGTGATGGAGGACAAAACGTAAACATCAAACGCATGGAGCAGGGCAGGAATGTCACGTCGTTCCCCCAGCAGAATCACGGATTTTTGCAGTCTTAACTTTTCAATTTCGGCTTCGAGTTGGGGGCGATCCGGCCCTTCACCCGCGAGGAAAAAGGTTGCATCGGGAACCGATTGCAAAACTTTCACCGCCGCGCGGATCAGCCTCACGTGATCCTTGCGATATTCGAGGCGTCCGACAATGCCGACGCGGATACCGGGTTTGCCTGCAGGGAGCGTAACTTCAGCGGGTGCGTTGGTGAAGAGGGATGTATCAATGGCGTTGTGCAGTACCTGCACTTTGCGTGCTGGAATTTTTTCTTCTGCCACCACGCGGTTGCGCAAGTTTTCCGATACGGCAAAAATTCGCCACGTTCCCCATGCGAGAATCCAGTCGATTACTTTGCGATACCATTTTTCGAGTGAAACGGTGCTTTGTTCGTGTGCAATCAAAACAGGCGCGCCGACAAATAAACCGGCGAGACGCCCCCATAGGTTGGCGGTGAAAATGGTGCAATGTACCACGTCAGGTTTTATCTCGCGTAGCAACCCAATCAGTTTCCAGAGCATCGAGGAATGGATGCGACCTTGTTTGCCGAGAGCTTCCACACGAAATCCGTCGCGCTCAATCTGCTCTCCCAATGCGCCCTTGTACGAGAGGCAGATCAGGCTTAATTCAAACTTATCGCGGTTGGTGTGCGCAAAAAAGTTGGCGATTTGCATTTGCGCTCCGCCAACTTCCATTGAATCGATGATATGAACCACTTTTATTTTTTGTTGCATGGGTGCGCCTTGCAGAACACAAACTTAACTGCGGATAAACACAAAACATTATCACCACAAAAGACACGAAATACACGAAAAACGGCTTTTGTTATTTTTCGTACGCTGTGCGATGAGAATTTTTTCTTATTTCTGCCAACGCATCCAACAAACTTTTCCCCTGTTCACGCAGATGTAGCAGATACCCGCACGCCGAGCGGTGGGTGCAACACAATGCGGATATTGCAGAAACCTGAGAAAGTATTTCGGTTGCGAATGTTTCCGTGAAACCCGCATTGCCATTCCACCAAAGTTCACGCGTCATTCCGAGGCAATGGATGAGCATTCCCAGGGCGGCATCGCCTGCTCCAAGCGCATCGGCTCCGCCGGGTACCGGGTAGGGTGCGCGGGTGGTGCGTTGGATGGTGGCGTTGGATTTCCACAAGAGTTCCATGCCGTTGGCTGCATCGGTAATCAGCGCAACGCGCAATGCCGGGAATCGTCCAAACAAGCAGGCGCCATCTTCTGATTCCGCGCTTCCCAACAATTGGCTCAACAGGTGCCGATTGGTTTTAAGCACGGCAACGTGTTGCAGAATTTCCAATGGGCCTTTCATTCCCCAACGCGCGGTGCGCCCAAAATCGAAGGAGATAATTTTGCCCGCGCTGACCGCTTGCTGCACCATCGTTTGTACCGGTTTCGCGGTGGCGTCGCAATGTAACCAGTCGAGTTTGGGCAGAGCGTTGCGCCACCACGCGCCTAACTTGATGTCGCGCGGGGAGGCGATGCACCGCTCTTCAAACTCGCGCAGAACTTTCTGCTCACCTGGGACATCGGGGCGCGGAAACAGATCAATGCGTAAATGCCGCGTGACTCCATGCGGTTTTTGTCGGAGTCCGTCGGTACGAATGCCGAAATTTTTGCAATGGTTAACAATGCGATTTCCCGCATCGTCATCGCCCACCACGCCGACCAATGACGGTTCGCAATTGCCCAGTGCGGCTAATGCGCAAAGGGCGTTAGTGATGGTTCCGCCGGGGACTTCCTGCAGAATCGGTTCGCTTGCACCGGGTTCGTGGTAATAGAGGCAGTCGAGCGGGATGATACCAACGCCGAGGATGACAAGGGGAGGGGAAGCGCTCTCAAACATAAACGGAAACCATTTTTCAGTTGGTTGAACAGGCCACCGACAGTGGCGTTAGGTTTACCCTAACAAAAAAAGGAACGTAAAATCAACAAACGGTTTTCTTTTGAAATGAGGGTGGAAATCAGGACAGTTCAAAGGAGCAACAATGGTGCTTTGGGGAGTATGGCATCACCTGTCACCACACTCCTCCCAAGCAGTCATCCTCTGCAAATGGTCATTTCGACACACTTTCCGACTATC
>DNPO01000239.1 GCA_003501375.1 Candidatus Sumerlaeota bacterium
GGTTCGTGCAAATCAAACAGTGCCAAACCCAATCGGTAAATGGAACCGGATGCGGTTTGCCGCACGCCGTGGTAGATAATCAGCCATCCCTCGGGCGTTTCGATGGGGGGCGGTGACAGGCCTATTTTGTTCGCATCCCACCAGGCGCCGCGTCGGGCTTCCAGCATCAGTGTGTGGCTACCCCAGTGCCGCAAATCGGGCGAATACGACATCCACATGTGCGCTCCCGGAGCGCTCACCGGGCGGTGGATCAACGCCCAGTAATCGCCAATTCGGTGCGGGAACAATGCGGCGTCTTTATCTTCGGGCGGCATGATCATGCCATAGCGTTCGAACGTTTTGAAGTCTTCTGTCAGCGCCAGCGCCACGCCCGGACCGCTGCTGGTGAAGGCTGTGTAGATCACGGCGTATTTTTTTAACTCAGGCACATACGTAATGCGCGGGTCTTCAATGCCCCACAGTTCCTCGGGGAAATGTTCTGTGTCGGGCTGCATGGTTGGTTGGGCATCGATCTGCCAACCATCCACACCATTGGCGGAGCGGGCGGCGCACAGGTGCGAGTGCCCGCGGCGATCTTCGACGCGACACAGAAGCAGCGTGGTGCCATCGGGCAACAGCGTTGCACCGGGATTCATCACGCTGTTGACGGGATAAGGCCAGTCGGATGCGGTCAGGATGGGATTGAGTTTATGGCGACGAAAGAGTTCTGGGTGTTGATTGTTCATTGAGTGCGTGCCTCCGTGGACAAGAGAGTGTTCTCGGCCAGGCGCAGTTCCAGCAGAGATTGAAGAAAGGCCAAGGTAGATTCTGCGCCTTGGTTTTCATTCGGACGATCAGAATGCAGCCCATCGCGGCAGCCGCCCGTGGTGGGATCGTAGATGGAGAGGCTAAGATCATTGCGCCCGAGGAACCACTCAAAAGCGCGACGGGATTCCTTACGCCAGTAATCGTCATTTGTTAAGCGATAGGCTTCGAGACAAGCGGAAACCATCGCTTGCGCTTCCACCGGTTGTTGATCGAAGCGTGCGCGTGGGCCGTCTTTCGGATAGAAACCGTTGGAACCAATCGGGACAAAATGTCCTGCGTCGTTAGTTGCGCGTTGCAAATCGGCCAACCAGCGGAGCGATTCCAATCCCGCGTCCATCATTTCATTGTTGGGAATCCATTTCCCGCACATAATCAAAGCGTGCGGTAACGCGGCATTGCAATAAGTCAGATTCCCTTCGTACCAGCGCCATTCGTTGGTGCGGTTCTGCTGGTACAACGTTAGCAAGCGTCCGGCCAATTCCTCGCGCACCTGGCTGGCCCTGCGGTCGCCGGCAAAGCGCAAAAGATAGGCGTGGATGCCGATGAGGGCAAACGCCCAAGCGCGAGGACTGGTGGTCTCGAGGATGGCGGGGAGTGCTTTTTCAAACAAACGTCCTGCCAAACTCGGAAGCGATGGGGTATTCGAACGCCCCAAAACAGCACCCAGCGCCCAGAGTGCGCGTCCGTGGCTGTCGTCGGACCCCTGCTCTTCCAGCCACTGCCGCTGATAATCCATGAAGTTGCGGAAGCGCCCAGTTTTTGGATTGAAGGCATACCAGACAAATGCGAGATAACGTGAAGCCAGTTCCACCGCTTCACCGTTGCCCAACTCCTCCAGAAGTGCACCCACCATTAGCGCACGGGCGTTGTCGTCTGTCGTGTACCCTTCTTCGTAATTTGGCACGGTGAAAAGAGCGTGTTGAAAAATACCCGTCTCGTCCGTGATGTGGCGCAGATGATCGAGTTTGAGAGGCGGCAATTCACCGGGACGTTGATCCAGTGATTTGACGATAAAACCCGGTCGTGCGAAACTGCGGCGTTCCGTTCTGGCGCGCTCAAAACTTTCCATGTAACGGTGCGCTACCTCTGGCCAGATCATCGCCCGGCCAAACATATACGCGCGTTTACGCATGGCGTGGCGCTTGGCCTCATTGGCCAGCAAGTCAATCACCTGATCGGCTAGAGCCGCTGGATCGTTGAATGGTACGAGCGCGCCGCGTTCTTCTGCCAGCATTTCTTCTGCGTACCAATACGGTGTTGAAATGATGGCTTTTCCAGCGCCCAAGGTATAGGCGAGCGTGCCGGAAGTGATCTGTTGCACGTTGAGGTAGGGGGTGATGTAAATATCCGCTGCGCTGATAAATTCAATCAGTTCTTCCAAACTGACAAAGCGGTTATAGAAGATGACGTTGCCCTCCACTCCCTTTTCCTGAGCGAGCCACTGCAACGAGAGTCGATACGATTCTCCATCGTGCCGCTTGACGTGCGGGTGGGTCTCGCCGACAACGATGTACACGACGTCCGGGTAGCGTGCCAGAATAGCGGGCAGAGCGGCAATAACGGTTTCGATGCCCTTGCTGGGCGAGAGTAATCCAAAACTGAGCAGGACGGTTTTTCCTTCGACGCCAAACATATCTTTGTGAAAACTCGGATCGACAAAAGGTACGTCAGGAATTCCGTGTGGAATGAAATCAATTTTGTCGGGTTCTATCTGGTAGATCTCCTGCAAGAAATCTGCGCCGCGATGGCTCATGACAACCAAGCGGTCAGAGAGGGCGGCGACCTGGTTGAATACCCGACGTTGATCGGCGTCTGGTTCGCGCAAAATTGTGTGCAGGGTCGTAACGATGGGCATGCGCAACTCGCGCAACAATGCCAGAATGTGGCTGCCCACCCGTCCGCCAAAAATGCCGTATTCAAATTGCAGGCAAACTAGATCGACATTGTTGATATTCAAAAAATCGGCGGCGCGACGGTAGGAGTCGATGTCTTTTTCGGTGAGTTCAAATCGCACGCGGGCGGGATAAGCATAGCCAGACTCAATATCGTTGACGGGAAGGGCAATACAGGTAGTGTCGGGGGATGCGATCGCAATGGCTTCGCACAAATCCGTGGTGAAGGTTGCGATGCCGCATTGACGCGGCAAATAGTTGCCGATAAAGGCAATTCGGTTGAGTCCGGGGTAGTTCGGGGGTGTAGTAGCCATAATAAACATCTCGTTTCTGAAATCCAGGTTTCCGGAGTATTGCGGAAACTGATAGATTTCACGTTTGGGAAACATGGCTTCTGGGGCCAGTCATTAGATTCGAAGCGGTTGTCGAATCGATTGGATAGAATCGTGTCTAACTAAGTTGATATCATACGCCGTTTATTGTATAAACGCAAGAGAAAACGAGGGGGCGGGAATGCCCATGTCGCCACGGTGCAACTAACGACAAAATTTGCATTGTGTAAAAAAGCTGTCACTTTACGCTGAATTTGTTGTAGCGGAAAATGGGTTGTGGTACAGTACGCCATCTGGTTTATAACGATTCATACATTCCAGAAAAATACAAGTGTTGTTCAGCAGGGTTGGAGGTTGCGTGGAATGCGGCACTGTTCCGCGATGATTGGTTAACCGCATCTTTTACCAAGACTGTGCGTGGACTGATGAACGATCTTACCGTACAAAAAAATCAACCCAATGAAGAGCGTCTCGTGCATTTACAGTACGATTGGTTGCGAGGTTTTATTGGCGCGATGAGCGCTTTTCAATTGTACCCGCCGGTGCATCCCAAGGCGCAGGCCGCGCTTGATTTACTCCTCCAGGTTACGCTGGCATTGCATGAAGCGTACGATGGCGAATTATCGCTTTCGTATGGCGAAAAGGGGGTGCTCATCAACAACTTTAGCATCGACCCAACGATTACTGCTTTTCACCGGCTGGGCGAGGAACTCCATAACCGACACATTCATTCACTGATTTTTTCACAGGGGATGGAACGTGCGGAGTTGGAAAAGTGCATGACGTTTTTTTCGTTGCCAGCGCAACGCGTGATCGAACGAGGTGGTTTAGCTTTGTTACTCGAGGAGACGGGCGTTCACCATATCCGTCCGGCCATGTTACGGTATGCTGAACGCAGCACGCAGAAGGATGATTTAGGCACCCCCGATCGAGTACTGTTTGCTCGCATGGAAGAGTGCCTGCTATATGGGGCAGGGCGTGGCAATGGAATGGGAAGTGGTAATGGCGAAAGTGCAGCGGAGGTGGTCGTGGCGTTTTTGGAAAATCCAAAAATTACCGCGCGGTATCTGGAGCAGAAAATAACTGCGACGGAGACCAATCCAAATTTTGTCGGGGAAGTGGTCGCTGCTCTGGAAAAAGCTGGTACGCTGGTCTATACAAAAAATCCTGCTGCGTGGAATCAGTCCAAGCAAAACATGGCAGAAGCGCTCTACTTGCTATCACCGGTTTTACGGGAAAAGACGTTAGAGGTTGCGTGCAGAAAATCCACCGGGTCTTCCGTCTTGGAGGAGATTGTCGCTGCGTTGCAGCCCGATCAAATTGCATCTATTTTGACCGACACTCTGACGCGTGACTATACCCAGGATGGACA
>DNPO01000171.1 GCA_003501375.1 Candidatus Sumerlaeota bacterium
CGCTCTTGCACGGTTTTCTCTTTTGATTCACTGGCAAGCCGGACTCGCACACCTAGCTAACAAAATGGGTGCAAGCCTTGGAATCGGGCCGCGATTCGCACGTCCTCAACACGCGCGTCAAAGGCAAGGGCAACCGCTGGGAACATCACGAATACCAGTGGGTCAACGGCGTGCCGCTGACCGAGGGCGCCGACGCGCTGAGAGTCAACTGGTGTCAACAGACCCTCACCAACGACGCCGGAGAAATCCTCTACCGCAACAGCTGGATCACCGACTGGGCCATCGACGCCGACAACGTGGCCGGACTGGCGTCGTCCGGGCGGGCGCGCTGGAAGATCGAGAACGAAAACAACAACGTGCTCAAGAACCACGGATACCATCTGGAACACAACTTTGGGCACGGCAAGGAACACCTGGCCTCGCTGCTGGCCACAATGAACCTGTTAGCCTTTGGCCTGCACACGCTCTTGGAACTGACCGACGAGAACTACCGGCTCATACGCAACAAGGTGGGGGCGCGAAGGCGATTCTTCCAGCACCTGGAGGCCCTGACCACCTACCTTTACTTCGAAAGCTGGGAGCGGTTGATGGATTTCATGATGCGAGGACTGGAAATCGGCCCCTACGCGCCGAAAAGCTAACGCCACAAAGCCATCAAGAAAACAGGCCACAAGCGCGTGAGGGCCGCGCATGTACAGATTGGACGTTGATCGGCCAAAATCACCGCCTCGCCCCCCTTTTTACCCAACGTTTTCGCTCTGGACCTCCTCGCGCCTCCTTCTCATCCCTCCCAAAATGAGAATTGCTGCCCCACGAGCGAGGAATTATCAAGATAAGAATACGTAGCGCACAGATTCTAGTGTAGTGTCTCATAAATAACTTGCCATATAGAAACGACGTTTTTACGGCTGCCTGTGAGTGTTTTTCGAAAGGATCCGGCGCAAGAATAAGTAAAGTTATTTGCGTGACACTACACTAGCGATGGCGTTTGCTCAAATTACTTTTCGAGAGAGCCTCTCAGACATAGAAGTTTGTCTGGCTTCCAGGAGCCAACAGCTCTATCGCATGGGGTTCCGATCCGTTGTTTCGCACAGCACTTTGGCCGACGCCAACAGTTCTCGCGACTGGCGCATCTACGCCGACCTCGCCCCAATCCTCATCACCCGAGCTCGTATCTTGTATATCCAAGAACCGATGGGCGTTGAATTGGAGCAAAGTGTCTACGCTTTGGATTCGACCACCATTGACTTGTGCTTGAACCTTTTTCCGTGGGCGCGATTTCGCGCTGCCAAGGCCGCTGTCAAACTCCACACACTTATCGATTTGCGAGGTCCCATTCCTACAATGATCTCGATTCCCGACGGAAAACAGGCCGATGTGCGCGTGTTGGACGAGTTGATTCCCGAACCGGGCGCCTTCTACGTGATGGATCGCGGTTACGTGGATTTTCAGCGACTCTACCGCTTTGTGATGGCTGGGGCATTCTTTGTCACGCGATATAAAAAGGGCATTCAACTCAACCGGTTGGAGTCGCGCCCGGTGGACACAAGCACCGGATTGCGTAGCGATCATATCGTGCGGCTCAAGCTGGAAAACAGCTTCAAACACTACCCGGAACGTCTGCGGCGGGTTAGCTACCGGAACCCTGAGGATGGGAAGGTGCTGATATTTCTGACTAATAATTTCGATCTTCCCGCGCTGGTCATTGCCCAGCTTTACAAGTGCCGATGGCAGGTGGAATTGTTCTTCAAGTGGATCAAGCAAAACCTTCGAATCAAACACTTTTTTGGTAACAGCGCCAACGCCGTCAAGACACAGGTATGGATCGCCATCTCGGTTTATGTGCTGGTGGCAATCCTCAGGAAGGAGCTCCGACTGGAAATGAGCCTGTCCCAAATTTTACAGGTTTTAAGCGTTAACGTGTTTAAGCAAGTTCCTGTGGCAGAGCTAGTTGCAAATACTAAAACCCAACCTGCTATGATTGATTATCGTAATCAGCTGATGTTGTTTGACTTATAACCGGATGCTAGTGATTATGAACACACAACACATGGCGCTAGCTCTTATTATCATGGGATTCACTTCCAATGATTCAAGCAATGCGCAGACAGCGGAACATTGGATGCAAACCAACACGGATTGGCATATGTTACTCTTGGCACAATAAATTGGTCTGTTACCGCAACGGTAACAAGCCCAAGTACAAATATTATACCCAACCATGTTCCTGAGCCAATTGGCCCAATTGATTCTGAAATATTTCCAAAATAGCAAACAGTGCATTGGAATCCTTGAATACTATGAAAAAAATATTATTAATAATACTGATGTTTTGCGTTAAAACTTATGCATATAACGCTTAGTGGTGTATCCGTCGTGCCCGGACGAAAACCGTGGAGAATTTTTGAGCGTGAGCCGGGCATGATGGATACACCACCGTTGAACGAAGCCGCTGAGGCTGTGGCGTTCAACGACCGATAGGGGAAAGTATGGCGAATCGGACGCTGACTTTTGGCAAACCACTTTCTTCGCAGGTGGTTTTGCTTGGATGATTTGACGTTTTTATGGCTTGGCAATGGGCAATGGCCGAGTTTTTTGTCAATGGATTCGCCATTTTCCGGATGCCCACAAAATCCATGCGCCGCCAGAAAGTTTGAAGAAGTTTTGGCGTGAACAGGATCGGATTATAGGCGTGAATGGCGTTCATGATGAGTCGGTGTGGCAGGGGAAAAAGTGCGGGCGACCGTGCGTCACGGCCAAGAGCACCAACCCGGGCTGGCGGCAATGGGGACAAACGGGCAACGTTAATGATCCGGCGGCGGGCGGTTCGGTCGGCGCGGAAATTTTGCGGGCCGAATTTGGCAGGTCGGCGCGCGCCTGGGCAATGCGGGTGTGGCGGTTGCGATTGGCCAGCAAACCGTAATGCCGGATTTTGACGAAACGCTCCGGCAGAATGTGGAGCCGGAATCGGCGGACGAATTCGCACAGGCTCAGGGTCATCTCTTTTTTGCGGGAGTCGTCGGCATAATCCTTATAGGCGAAGGTAACTTTTTGCGCGGGATTATCCAGTTTGAGCAAGCGTTGGTTGGTGATGCCGACGCGGTGAGTATAACGCGCCAAATAAGCCAGGACGGCATCCGGCCCGGCGAAAGGGCGTTTGGCGTAAACCACCCAGCTTTTGGCGGTGGCTTGTTTCACCAGAGAGATAAACTGGTTGGACTGGGCCAGCGGTTGCAACTGGCCGTGAAACTCCAGTTTCCCGCCGGCCTGAAGCTGGTGCAAGCCGTCGCGGAACTTTGCGCGAAAGACTTTTGACAGGGCTTTGACCGGGAAAATCCAAGTGGGAGAGGTTCCCTGCCACCCGGTGCCATCGTGGCGAAGACCGCCGCCGGTGACAATGCAGTGCAGGTGATAGTGATCGGCCAGCGTTTGGCTCCACGTGTGCAATACGGCGGTAACGCCGATTTGGGCGTGGAGCCGGTTGCGCCCGAATTCCAACAACGTGGCCGACGCGGCATCAAAAAGGAGGCTGTAAAGCCGGGCTTGATTTTGCTGAATCAGCGGATTGAGTTCATGGGGCAGCGTGAACACCAAATGGAAATAGGGGATGGGCAGGAGCAGTTCGGACTGCTTTTCCATCCAGTCAAAGCCGTTGGCTCCCTGACAGGCGGGGCAATGTCGATTGCGACAGGAGTGCGGCACAAAATGTTCCCTGCCGCAATGCTGGCAGCGATAATGATGTCCGCCCAGGGCGGACGTGCGGCAGGCGCTCAAGGCACGCATGACCTTCCAATGGTGGAGCGGCAAACGATGCGTCCGCGTGTGCAGCGGCAATCCGGCCCGCAACACTTCCGCCAAGGTCAATCGTGGAGCCGCCGCCGCAACCGGCGGAGTTTCCATGCGTCAGGGCTTGCGACAGAGGGTGGTAAACTCGATCAGGTCGAGGGGACTCTTTATCAGAGCAAACCGTTCCTGCCGGACATGCAGATAGTGGGCCGTCGTGGCCAAGTTGCTGTGTCCCAGCAAACGCTGCAAGATCGGCAAATCCACGCCGCCTTCCAACAGGTGCGTGGCGAAACTGTGCCGCAGCGAATGAATCCCGTCGTGGTGGGGCAGATGCGCCCGCTTGGCCGCTTGATAGAACACAATTTGGGCGGTCTTGATTGTCAGCGGCTGTCCCGGACGGCGTGTGGACGGAAACAGCCAGAGGGGCGAGCGCACCAGCCGCCAATAAGCCCGCAGTTCGGTTAGCAATCGGGGTGACAATATCGTGTAGCGGTCTTTGCCGCCCTTGCCCTGCTCGACGCGAATCTGCATTCTAGAACTCATTATGTCGGTCACCTTGAGGTTGCAAACCTCGCTGACACGCAATCCGGCGGCATAGGTGGTCATCAGCAACGCCCGGTGCTTGGGGTTCAATCCTTCGACACTGAGCAATCGTTCAATTTCTTCCGGGCTGTAGATGCGGGGCCGGATGGTCTTTTTGCGGACTCGGGGCAAGGCTTCCTCAACGATTGCGGTGGAACGGTGCAAGACATGCTTGTAGAAAAAGCGGAAGGCACTGGTGATGACAGACATTGTGCTGGCGGAACGTTTTTGGTTGCGAATCAGGAATAGAAGGTACTGTTTGAGTTCCTCGTCGGTGATTTGGTCCGGGGACTTTTTGAAATGCCGGGCGAGCCGTTCAACGGCTCCGACATAGTTGTCTTTGGTGTTCAGGGAGAATCCGCGCAGGTCGAGTTCATCCATAAATTTTTGGCGTAATGTGGTCATAGACCATCATCCACCACAGGCTTAATGAGGACGAGAACGCATTCAACCGCTGTAATGACAAGAATTTTCTATAGTTCGTACAACTTACCTTATGATTAATGCAAC
>DNPO01000129.1:0-216 GCA_003501375.1 Candidatus Sumerlaeota bacterium
AAAACGTGCCTTTGTTTTTCTTGGTGTTCTTGGCGTCTTGGCGGTTAGAACGGCTTTAGGGTTTCTCTTGCGTTTTCGGAGGCAGGCAGGCAAAATACTTTCTCATTATCGCCCCCGTGCCAGGGGGCCAACACGGCAGAAGGAGAGCTCCTCTCATGTATAAGATTGTCTTGTTACGCCACGGGCAGAGCACGTGGAACCTCGAAAACCGCTTCA
>DNPO01000129.1:468-9844 GCA_003501375.1 Candidatus Sumerlaeota bacterium
GGAACCTCGAAAACCGCTTCACCGGATGGCATGACGTGGACCTGAGCGATCAGGGCCGTCAGGAAGCCGCCAAAGCCGGCCAGATTATGAAACAAGAAGGCTACAAGTTTGACCTCATTTACACCTCCGTTCTCAAACGCGCCATCCGCACCATGCAGTTGGCTATTGAGCAAATGGATCAGATGTGGGTGCCCGTCATCCGCAACTGGCGTCTTAACGAGCGTCACTACGGTGCCCTGCAGGGCCTCGACAAGTCCGAAACCGCTGCGAAGTACGGTGACGACCAAGTCAAAATTTGGCGTCGTTCTTTCGACGTTCCCCCGCCCGTACTGACCGAGGACGATGAGCGTTACCCCGGCAAGGATCGTCGTTACGCCGCACTCACCAAGGCGCAATTGCCCCTGACCGAAAGTCTGAAGGAAACCATTGAGCGCTTTGTTCCGTACTGGGAACTCGAAATTGGCCCGAAAGTTAAGGAAGGCAAAAACGTCCTGATTGTTGCACACGGCAACAGCCTTCGCGCATTGGTCAAGTACCTGGATAAGATGACTGAAGCCGAAATCCTCGAACTCAATATCCCCACGGGCGTTCCGCTGGTTTACGAGTTGGACGAAAACCTTCAGCCGATCAAGCATTACTACTTGGGCGATCCCGAAGAGATTCGGAAGGCCGCTGAGGCCGTCGCTAACCAGGGAAAAAAGAAATAACACCGCTTGTAACAGGGTTGCAGTAGAAGCGAGAGTCAGGGATGGAATATTCCCTGATTCTCGCTTTTGTCTAGGCGGCGCTTTGACAAAAGGGGAGACACATGCGGAAGACTCTGGCATTTTTACTGGGAATTTTGCTGGCAGGAGCAACATCCTCCGCTGTGGCCGTCACCGCGCCAGAACTTCCTCCCTTTCCCGGCATAACTCCACTGGAGTATGGTTCTAAAGCCATTTTCCCGGGTCTGCTGTGGCTTGACGACAAAGGTGCCCCCATCAATGCGCACGGGGGCGGCATTCTCGAACACAAGGGCGTTTACTACTGGTATGGTGAACACAAATTGTTTGGAAAAGGCGGCAACAGTGCCCAAGTCGGCATCCATGTTTATTCCTCGACCGATTTGTGTTCCTGGCATGATGAAGGTGTTGCGCTTCAGGTGAAAGACTTCCCCAAAAATTTTGTCGAAAGTTTGAACGACCCGATGGTTAAGGGCTGCGTTATTGAACGCCCGAAGGTTATGTACAACAAGAAGACAAATAAGTTCGTTATGTTTTTTCATCATGAGTTTCTGGGAGCAAGTTACGGAACAGCCGCTCCCGGTTTCGCCGTGTCAGACACGCCGACTGGCCCCTTTCTGTATCTCGGAACCATGCGCCCCAATGCCCAAAAATACCCGCTTAATATGTTGGAAAGCACACGCAAAGAATTTGCTGAGCAATTATCTCGCTTGAAAATCAAGGCACAGAATAAAGAGTTTGCCAATGTGCCCAAAGACCCGGTTGTCAATGTGCACACGGATGACAAAACCCCGGGGAACACGTTGAGTCGGCCTGGCGAAAAATCTATCCCTGATGCTGTTGGCATGATGCAGACACGGAAAGAACTTCAGGAATGGGGCAAGAACAAGGCAAAAGGTCGAGAAAAGGATGACTTGGGGTTTTGGGGACGGGATTTTGAAGTCGGGCAGATGGTCCGCGACATGAATCTTTTTGTGGATGACGATGGCACAGCCTATCACATTTACGCCTCCGAAGAAAACCGCGTGACGCAGATTGCCAAATTGACTCCGGATTACCTGGGTTACACCGGCGAGTATATTCGCGCTTTCGGTGGAATGCGCGAAGGCCCGGCACCATTCAAATCGGGCGGGCGTTACTACATGTTTAATTCGGCCTGCACGGGTTGGGAGCCTAACCCTACGCGCGTTTTTAGCGCCCCCTCTATGATGGGGCCGTGGAAGGACCTGGGTGAATGTTTCAAGGGGCGTCCGTTGATGTCCAAAATTTCTTATGACTCGCAACCCACTTATGTGTTGCCTGTTCCTGGAAAATCCGGATGCTTCATCTTCATGGGCGACCGCTGGCGTCCGAAGTTCCCGGGTGACGGACGGTATATCTGGCTGCCTGTGAAATGGCAAAAGGATGGCAAGCCGTATTTGGAATGGAATAGCCACTGGGATTTCTCTATTTTCAACAAACCGGGATATTGCGATCCGAATGTGAAAAAATAAAAATATCAGGAAAACTCCTCGCAACGCCGCTGCGAGAATAAAAAGTTTTCCTCTTGTCCATCTTGTAAATTTTCTCTGAATGTTTTTAGATAGTGATCTATGTTGCCCACCGTTCAAATCCTCCCCCAAACCCTGATTAACCAAATTGCCGCTGGCGAGGTGATTGTACGCCCGGCATCGGTTATCAAAGAACTGGTTGAGAACTCGCTCGACGCTGGAGCGACGCGCGTACGTGTCGAAATCAGTCAGGATGCGCGCGATATCACGATTATCGATAACGGCTGTGGCATGGACGAGACCAATGCGCGCATTGCTATTCTGCGGCACAGTACCAGCAAAATTCGTACGTTCGACGACCTGGAGCGCATCAGTACGCGTGGCTTTCGTGGTGAAGCCGTTGCATCCATCATCGCCGTTTCTCGCTTTGAATTGCTTACCCAACCGCACGATGCGCTGGCTGGGACACGCCTCATTGCTGCGGGGGGTAAAGTGGAGCGCGTGGAGTCATGCGGTACCGCACCCGGCACCACGCTGCATGTGCGGGATTTATTTTTCAACACCCCCGCGCGTCTTAAATTTCTTAAGTCGGCGGCATCGGAATTTGGCGCAGCGGTGGAAATTTTGACCCAGCAAGCGCTGTCGCGTCCCGATGTGGGTTTTGCCATTGTGCGCGCGGGCGAGGTGCGCTTTGACCTGCCGTCCGGGCAAACGCCACAACAGCGGGTGGAATCGCTTCTCGGGAGCGCCGTGCATGGGATGTTGCTACCCGTGGAGTTTGAACGTGGCGACATGAAAATTACCGGGTTTATTTGTCGCCCTGAAGCCGCGCGCAAAGATCGCCGTTGGCAGTACCTGCAAATCAACGGACGCCCCATCGCCGCGCGGCAATTGTCGCATCCGATCCAGCAAGCATACCAGGGACTGCTGATGAAGCAGCGTTTTCCCGTGCTGGTATTGAACATTGAGATGAACCTGGCCGAGGTGGATGTAAACGTGCATCCAACCAAGGAAGAGGTGCGTTTTGAGGACGAGCATAAAGTCGCGGGCACGCTGTATCGCGCGGTAAATCAGACGTTGATTAGTAACAACCTGGTTCCGACGCTGGAAGGTAAGCCCGAAGAAGCTGCGGCGGAGGCACAACGCCCCACGCCGTCGCCCGCACCAGTTGCGCAGGATTTGTTTGGAGCGTTTCGTGACAAGTACAATAGCGCGGAAGTGGTGACCAGTGCAGACTCCGCGAAACCATCCGGTGTGGACTGGGCAAACGCCACTCAGCGTTTTAACCAGCCCCAGCCGGCAGGTTCCTCAGGTGCAGCATCGCCGCGTCCGAACTATTTGACCGCCGCCACCACGCCTTACGCGCAGCGTCCTCTGTTCGTCCAAACAACTCAGTCACCTGCAGAGTCCATTCAACCTCCTTTCTTGTCCCCCGCGTCCACGCAACCCACAGCGTTCGCTTCATCCATCCCTGCCGCGCCTACCGATTTCCCGCTTCCCGAAGGCGTGTTTCTGCGTGCCCTGGCTCAGGTTGCTGACAACACCTATATCCTTGCGGCATCGGGTGATGACTTGGTTCTCATTGATCAACACGCGGCGCACGAACGTGTTTTATATAAACGCCTTTGCAATGCCCAGCCGCAGCAAATCGCCACGCAACCACAACTGATTCCGTTGGTGTTTAATCCCGCTGCCTCCGACTCGGAAAATCTGGTCGCATTGCTGCCCGTTCTTGCGGAAACCGGCGTCGAAATGACACGCCAACCCGATGGTTCGTATAGCATCGACGCTCTACCATCCGACCTCGATACGCTGGATGTCGAAGGAATGCTTCAGGATAGTTTGGACGACTTACGGCAACGCCATGAACCCGGCCCGCCTGCACTCGAACTTCTCCGCGAAAAGGTGCGTATCTATGCCGCCTGCCATGCCGCCATCAAAGGCGGGCAACCCTTGAGCATGAAAGAAATGCAGGGTTTGCTGCGCGATTTATTGGAAATAGGCCCCCCTTTTCGTTGCCCGCACGGACGTCCTGCGCTTATCGTATGGAAGAAGGATGCCCTCGACCGGATGTTTGGACGCAGGCAATAAATAACAAAAACAATTGTACGTTTTTGCTGTATTGCCAAAGAGGCAACTCTTTTTGAATAAACTTGTGTGGTATGTAAATCCCTCTTTGACTTCTGCGATATTCCATGCTATCACGGAGCCTTTGGTGGCTCTGTTCTTCCTGATACCTGTACCGTACCGGGGGGTGAAAATCATTATTCAAAAGGAGATTGCACAATGAATTTTGCAAAAGTTGCAGGCTGTATGTTGTTGTTGCTTCCGCTGTGGAGCGCTGTTTGGGCTGATGTTACCGTTACCGCCTCCACCGAGGAAAGCGACAAGGGCAATACCGCAGCCAAGGCTTTTGATGGCTCAAAGGACACCCGCTGGTGCGCCAGTTCCGATGCGGTGGATGAATGGTTACGTTTTGATTTTGGTAAAGCGCAAAAATTGGGCGGTGCTGAGGTAGACTGGGAATTCTCGGATCAGGAATACGCTTTTTCCATTGAAGGCAGCAATGACGGCAACGACTGGAAAGAAGTGGCAAAAGCCAAAAGCAACGCAGGGGAAAAACAAGTCAAATTGACAGGTTCGTTTTCTTCCTTGCGTATCAAGATTACCAGTCTGCCTGAGGGCAAGTGGGCCAGTATTGCCGAAGTGCGTCTGTTCGATGCGGATGGCAAACCGATCAAAAATAGCGTTGCGCCTAAGGCCGTTACGCTAACCGCCTCCTCCGAGGAAAGCGAACTGGGTAACATAGCGGCAAAAGCCTTTGACGGTTCGGCCGACACGCGCTGGTGCGCCAGTTCCGACGCAGCGAATGAATGGCTGCGCTTGGACTTCGACAAACCCAAGACCGTTGCCGGAGTGGAAGTCGATTGGGAAGCCCCGGACGAGGAATATGGCTATACCATTGAAGGTAGCAAGGACGGCAAAGAATGGTCCGATCTTGCCACGGTTAAGAGCAAAGCCGCTGAAAAACGTACCAAGGTGTCTGGTACCTTCAGCGCCTTGCGCATCAAGGTAACTGCCCTGCCGGAAGGCAAGTGGGCCAGCATCACCGAAGTCCGGTTGTTTGATGCGGATGGTAAGGCGATCAAATAGGTTGTAAAAACATCAGTTGTTCCTTTTGTCCTTGCACTCCCTTGCGCAACAATTAAGGGGCACAAGGGCAAAAGGGGCAACATGCAAAAAAGGAGATGCGCGAATATGAACCTGGAAAAAATCGCCAGTTTTGTTTTATTGTCCCTCCCGCTCTGCGCGGCGGGTTGGGCTGGAGATGCCGCAATGCGTACAAGAGATTCTTTCAATAAAGACTGGCGGTTTGACCGTTTCGGCGCGATGCCTGATGGATCAAAACGCACCGAGCCAGGCGCTTCGGGCTGGACTTTTTCCGTCAGTGCTTCTTCAGAAGAGAGTGGTAAGGGAAATGTTGCACAAAACGCGTTGGATGGTGATTCGAACACGCGCTGGTGCGCGAATGGCGACTCCCCCCAACAATGGCTGCGCGTCGATTTCAATAAGGCACAAAACTTGGGCGGTGCCGAAATCGATTGGGAAGACCCCAGTGCAGAGTATGGTTTTGCTGTTGAAGGCAGCACGGACGGCAAAAAATGGACGGAACTCGCTACGGGCAAAAATGGGGCTGCGGAGAAACGGGTTAAACTATCCGGTTCGTATGCATCGGTACGTGTCAAAATCACCAGTCTACCTGCGGGCAAATGGGCCAGCATTGCGGAAGTGCGGCTTTTTGATGCCGCCGGACAACCCATCAAAAATCAAAAGACAGAGGCCTCGCGCACGACTCCGGAAATCGCAACCTATGACGACTCTGCCTGGCGCAAACTCGACGTGCCGCACGACTGGGGTATCGAGGGACCGTTCCGTGCAGACCTGCCCAACGACACGGGAAAATTGCCGTGGAAGGGCATTGGTTGGTATCGCAAACACTTCAAGGTGGCAACCGAGGATCAGGGCAAACGCATCTTCATTGATTTCGACGGCGCAATGGCCAACTCCAAGGTCTGGCTCAATGGACAGTACGCTGGCGGCTGGCCGTATGGCTACAATTCCTTCCGCGTCGAACTGACTCCGTTTGTCAAGTTTGGAGAAGAAAACGTGATGGCAGTACGCCTTGACACGGAGCAATGGGGTTCGCGCTGGTATCCGGGCGCGGGCATCTATCGTAACGTCTGGCTGGTGAAAACCCAGCCGGTGCATGTGGCGCAGTACGGCGTTTACATCACAACTCCTGTTGTTACCGATGAAAAAGGTGATGCCAAGTTTGTGGTTACCCTGGACAACCAGGATGCCAAAGACGCTACTGCTTCGGTCCAAACGGATATTTACGAAACGGACAAGGACGGCAAGCCCGGCAAAAAAGTTGCATCCACCGCCAAACAAGAAAAGCAATTGGCAAGCAACGCCTCCGGTACGTTGGAACTGACCGCGAGCGTTTCCAAACCGAAACGCTGGGATATTACCTCCCCGATTCGTTACTTGGCCCGCACCGTGGTTACCGCCGGCGGCAAAGAGGTCGATACCTACGACCAAATGTTCGGTTTCCGCACCATCGAATTCACCACGGAAAACGGTTTCCTGTTGAATGGCAAGCATGTCCCGTTGAACGGTACCTGCAATCACCATGACTTGGGTTCGCTGGGTGCAGCGATCAATATGCGCGCCATGGAGCGGCAACTCGAAGTGTTGAAGGAAATGGGTTGCAACGCGCTCCGCACCTCGCACAACCCGTGCGCGCCCGAGTGGGTAGAATTGGCCGACCGCATGGGCTTTGTTGTGCTGGAAGAAGCGTTTGACTGCTGGAAAGCAGGCAAAACAGGCAACGATTACAGCAAGATATTTGACGCATGGCACAAGAGAGACCTCGAAGCCATGGTGCGTCGCGATTATAACCACCCCTCCATTATCATGTGGAGCACGGGGAATGAAATTATCGAGCAGAATGACGACAAGATGGTTAGCATGTTGCGCGACATCATCCATGCGGTAGACCCAACCCGTCCGGTTACTGCCGGATGTAACAATGGCAACGCATCTGTCAATGGTTTCCAAAACGGGGTGGATGTTTTCGGGCTCAACTACAACACTTGGAATTATGACAAAGCCGTAAAACACCCCGGTAATGAGAAAAAGCCGTTCTATTCCAGCGAGTCTTCCTCGACCTGGAGTTCGCGCGGCGAATACTTCTGGCCGATCAAACGAGGCGCGCCTTCCCAGGTCAACTTCCAGACTTCCTCGTATGACGTGGACTTTCCGGGATGGGCCACCCTGCCGGAACAGCAGTTTGAAGCGTTGGACAAGCACGCTGCGTTTGCGGGGGAATTTGTCTGGACAGGTTTCGACTACATTGGCGAGCCGACTCCCTACAATAATGACGCAACCAACCTGCTGAACTTCTCCGACCCCGCGCAAAAGGCGGCCATGCAGGCGGAGATGGACAAGCTGGGCAAGTTGGAAGTTCCATCCGCCATCAGTTACTTCGGCATCGTGGACCTGTGCGGTTTCAAGAAAGATCGCTTCTACCATTACCAGGCGCGCTGGCGGCCCGACCTGCCCGTTGCGCACATTTTTCCGCACTGGAACTGGCCGGATCGCGTGGGGCAGGTAACGCCCGTCCATGTCTACACTTCCGGCGACGAAGCGGAACTTTTCCTGAATGGAAAATCACTCGGGAAGAAACAACGGACGAAGAAGTTTGATCAACGCCTGCGTTGGGACGACGTGGTCTATGAAGCCGGTGAACTGAAAGTGGTCGCGTACAAGGACGGAAAAGAATGGGCAAAGGACTCGGTGAAAACCACGGGTGAAGCCGCCAAGGTTCTCCTGAAAGCCGACCGCGATAAAATCACCGCTGATGGTTTCGACCTTTCCTACATCACCGTTACCATTGCCGACAAAGAAGGGCTGATGGTTCCTCGTTCCAAGAACCTGGTGAAGTTTGAAGTGAGCGGGCCGGGTGAAGTCGTCGCAGTAGGCAACGGCGACTCCACCAGCCACGAATCCTTCCAAGCCAAAGAGCGCAAGGCCTACAATGGTCTTTGCTTGGTCATCGTTCGTTCCAAACCCGGACAAACCGGCGCATTCAAGGTAAAAGCCGTTTCCGAAGGGCTGACCAGTGCTGAAATCAGCGTAACGGGTAAGTAACGTCGTGGGGAACTTGTTCCCCTCACGTTTCCGTGATTGGCTGATGCTTTCTAAAGAAACTCCGCCGGGGTGTTTCGCTCAAAGTGAAATAGCCCAGCGGAGTTTTTCTATTTGTATTCTCTGTCTTTTACGCGTGGCACTCCGCCATGCGCTTGAGCACATCGTCCAGGGTTCCTGCGAACGGCCCGATGGTTTCCATCTTCAGTGATACCAGTGCCGCTGCAAATTGGAGCGACTTCGGTACGTCGTGATCCATGCGCCATGACAGGTATGCCGCAAACGTGGTATCGCCACGTCCGGTGCGCCCGATCACGCTCTTGTTTGAAAACTTCTCGAAATACGTCTTACCGTTGGCCCGCGCGAGCACGCCGTCCGCGCGCGTGATGACAACTTCCGGGCAGCCCCAACTCTCAAAAATAATTGCCGCCTGCTCCAAATCGTCCGAACCGGTCAGCGTCTTCGCCTCCACCACGTCCAGTTTCACCTTGCTCATCAGGCTCACGATTTTCTGCTTGTTCAGCGAGTCGCCGAAGGTAATTTCCTTGGTGTCTGGGTTAATCTGGCGCACAAAACTTTGCATGTCCACGGAAAGATTGTAGCCTTTGTCTTTCAGTCCCTGCATAAATTCCAGCGTAAACTCCTGGTCGGATATCCCTGCCAGGTGAACAAACTTGGTTTGAAAATCCGGAATATCAGCCAGCGTGAATGGCCCAGCGTTGCGCGGGAAAATCAGTTGCCGCACGTCCACGTCGGCGCTGGGGTGGATAACCTGAACGTAACTGGTTTCTTTAGTTTGTGTGGCGTACACATCGACGCCTGCGTCTTTGAGTTCTTTCAGAATCGCCTCGTCCACCGGGGCCATGCGCGTAACCGCAGCAACGGTTTTGCCAATGCGGGCGGGCACTACAGCACCGCACAACACCGCACTGCCGGGAGCCACGCGCGTCTCGC
>DNPO01000183.1 GCA_003501375.1 Candidatus Sumerlaeota bacterium
ATGCTAGACTTTTAGGAGTTCCTGAACGTTTACGCGGGTTATTGATTTCTCTAGGCTTGCTAGATCGGCTCTAAGAATTGCTTGAGGGTGGGGTGCTGATTTTTTTGACCGGATGGAGAAAAAAAGGGCGGAAAGAATAATCTGCTCCCTTTTTAAAGCGGGAGAAAAGCCTTATTCTTCATGGTTTCGGAATGTCGATATAAAAACATCCTGCACTGTTTGTTCCGTTGGTCGGATCGTACCACTCCAATGTTCCAGGCGGTTCCCAAGTCTTTATCGACCACGAAGCAACTCCTTCTGGTTTTTCCCCCCAAATAAAAATCCTTTGGTTTTTACGCATTTCAGGCGCGCTTGCTGGCGGAAGCAATGAAGGCTCTAAGGAACGGTTGATATATTCTTCCCAACTATGCAGTCCTATTATTCCAACACTGAAAACCCGCAGCGGCATGGTCGTTGTTGCGTCCATGATGGAAAGAGGAATCGGTGTGGTTTTTCCGCCCGGGGCAGGCCCAACTGGGTGCGCGAAGAAATCTTGCGGCAATCCATTCGGGAATTGCCGAAGCAAATCCGCTGCATTTTTGGCGTGAATTGCGGGCTGGGACTCGATTTTTCGAGGGATGATCAACGCAATATCATCTTTTTTCTTTTTGTCATGGAATATATTTTCTTCTTTTTCCCCTTTATTGTCCGAGCCATTCGCGCCCACGCTGTAAAGCGTTAAAGTGTCGGTAGTGCGTCTAAGTTGCAGCGTACAAGTTGTGCGAAACGGATCGGCGGATAATCCATTGGGGAACAATGGCCCAAACTCGGCTGCAGTTATGGGCAAATCTCCGGCGGAAAGCAGTCGATGCCGTGCCACAGCCCCGGCTTTAAACAGATCAATTAAAACACGCAGTTCCTGCATTTTTGACAGGGCGGTGCATTTCAGTTCTTTGCCGCCACCGGTACCGTGATGGGGGTCCCATAGTTGCGCATCCAGACCAAGCACTTGAAAAAATGGCGAATCCAACCGTTCTGGCAGGCCAATATCACTTTCGGGGATGAGCGTGCGATAGGACTTCGTCAGAGCATCGAGCGACTTAAAAAAAGCCGTGGCCTGTTCCGGAGTATTGCAAAAATGCAACAGATAAGGTTCCAGTCCCGCGCGCAGTAATTCAGCGATTGCCGGGGCAATGTGATAATTATCAGGAAAACGATCCATGTAAGCCAAAGCATAAGAAAAATATCCTTTAAGAATGGGAAGGATATTCGTCGTTTTGCCTTGCAAACTAAGCAACGCATTTTCCTGCACACGTTTTTGCACCCAATAAGAGGGTATATAGATCGATTCGCATACCCTTTCCTCTTCGCTGTTTGGAACGAGCGAGCGAGGGAAAAATATGGGAAGGTTCAGGTTGCCCAGATCCGTCAGCCAAGTATCCCAATCAAAAGGGGAAGTATAATGCGGTGGCGTATTTTCTTTCCCGGTGAGGAGCGACAAGGCAGGAATTTCGAGAGAAAACGTTGGATGGCCTTGCTGTAACCGCGCCGTATAAATGCGATTTTCCACCCGCCTGGCTGTTATGCGCAAAAATGGATCGGCGACTTTGTTCTTTTGATCCAGCCATTGCGCCCAGAGTTTGTCGGCGTTTTGCACATCGCCATGCACCGCTTCCATTTCGGCCCGGTGCAGTGCGATGTAAATATCATTAGGATGCCGCGCTTGGATAGCGCGGATCATTTCCAGAACTTCCCCGTCTGTTTTTCCCTGGCCGCGTTTTTGAAAATAGGACGGCAAGGCGGCGTCATCAACGCGATGCAGATAGGACGGTTGAACGGGACTGCCCAGAACGTAAGAAGCATCCGAATTCCACTCATTGGAATAACCAAAATATTCTTCAACAAGGGCCTTTTTCCAATTATCTATCTCAAAATAATCCTTGGGGCGGAAAAACGCGTGAGAAAAACACTCCTTCAACGGGGGAACCCTCTGTTCCGTCACTGTGGCATTCGCGCTTCTAATATCCCAATCCCCCGGATGCGCGGTGGAAGGGCGCAGGCGGATATTTACTTTAGAATTTATTTTATCATATACCCATGAACACATGGGTAAGCCTTTGTAGAAGCAACTTTGCTGGATCAATAAGACACCATTGCTCATTCGCGGGGAAATTTTTTCTTTACAAAGTTCCTGGTTTCTCCACCCGAATGTATGCAACCCACCTTGAGCGCTCAGCCAACCATGTGCTCCATCGATGACGACGCAGGTCTCGCCGCCACCGACGAGATAGGTTCCACGCGCGGCTTGCCAGCCGCGCGTTTGGTGGAAATGTAGTACGAGATACCCCATCAGACACGCGAGCAAGGTGAGGATGGACGTTTTAAGCCAGAAGGTTTTGATGTGGAACATGGAAACCTGCCTTGAGAAGGATTCGATCTTGCTCGACACGCGAAAAAACAAAAAGGATTTGCAATCAAAAACACTCATCCAATCAAATCGGATAAATCAAAATCTGGCACTGACCTTCTCTGTCAATTTTGAAAACGTCCTCAGACTAAGGCAACGTATGGAGTTTGTTTGCAGCATCCTCCAAAGTACATTTCGGGTCAGTGCCAATGGAGCCGATAGTATAGATTCCCCCATAAGGACATTTCGGCGTTCTTTTTAAATAACCATTGGAAGCGAGAATCAAATCATTCCAAGTTACTTGGTCTCCCACTTTTTTCCCATGGTCCAACGCCCATTGTTCCTTCGCACCATCGATTCTTTGCAGGGTTTCACTGCAATTCTGGGACGATGTTACGCGTCTTTGTTTAAATGCTTGTTGCCAAGCAATGATTCCTATTGCCACAGCGCCCAGCACAACTGCAGTTTCCCAGAAAATGCGATTAATTCGCTTGGAACCCCATATTTTTAGTGCCATAGAGATTATCCTTAAAACATTACGGAAGTTTATGAGACCATTCGGTATCCGAACGGCTGATGATTTTCCAGCAACGCTGATCATTGGCATAGTACATAATCCACGGCATCTTGTCGGTCCAGCGACCGGTTCGTTGAAGCAGAGAACAAACGGGATCGGTTCCCACGGCGTTCATTGTGTAAGTCCCGCCTTGTGGACAACGCGGACTTTTTTTGAGGTAAGTATTCGCCGCCACCAAGTCGGCCCAAGTGGGCTGATTACCCGGCTTTTTATCGTGCTCCAATGCCCATTGTTCTTTAGCCCCATCTATCTTTTGCAAGTTTTCGCAGCACCACTTGCCAG
>DNPO01000428.1:0-2554 GCA_003501375.1 Candidatus Sumerlaeota bacterium
TTGTGTTGCTCCCGACGTTTTTCGCGCCAAACGCGCAGCGTTTCACCGATACCTAATTTAAAAATATGGAAAACCGACATGGGAGCCAGAGCCTCATTCCGTCAAGATACGCGCGCGGGGATATGCCTGCGCATACAGGAGATACGAACACACGCTAAATGCAATCAACAAGCACCAATAACCAAACAACAAAAAAAGAATCAGGCCCAATCCCGACGGTATGTCGGCGCAACACAGCAGCCACAGTGTGCGTTTCCAGTACAAATAGGCGGTTTCCATCTTGGACGATTCCCGCCGATGTAACACCGCAGCAAACCGGCTGCGTAACAGGATCAGCGTTATTTGCGCAGCGACAACCAACCCTGCAAAAATAGAAATAAATATATCTATTTTATCGCGCCGCAACGGGAGAAACCCATGGTGCGCCGCGTCAAAGCACCATTTTTCCACCAGCCACGCAATGCCTAAGTAGCAGAAAGGCAACAGGAGACACATGCGCCACGTCCATTGTGCCCGGTGCAGCGTACGCTCCGAAAAATCAATTTCCGGGTCGCTATTGGGATATTCATCGTCATCACGCATCGCCAACCGTTCCATTCCACAGGGAAATGCCACGTTCCCCCAGGGAACGCAAGGCCACCAGATTAACGTTCCTCCCCATCCCTGCGCCACAAAAAAGCGCAGGAAGGACTTTTCAAAGGCAAGACAACTTCAAAAGTAAGAGGCAAGATGCGGCATCAAGTGTATAGACCGCTGGGACATGGGTAACAGTTATACTGACTTCCAACTTTTATTCAAAGAGGTCGGAGCATGTCTTGGAAAGAGTGCAGCACCATTCGTAACGCGAAGTATTTTCCCGGTTGGGCTGGGCTGAAAAATGCTAACGTCAGTCTCTTGTTCCGCCGATTTGGCATCAGCCGCAAAACCGGCTACAAATGTTGTTCTATTTTCTTGTTTTGAACTTGTGCTCTGGTATGATAACGATCATGCTAAACATTAAACATATTTTCTTTGCGTTGTTGCTTCTCGCTACCTTGGGGTTTGCCGCGTGTCGTTTTGTTACGCCGTCCCCTCTTGGTGAAAAGGCCGAGCGTGAAAAAGCGGTACAAGCGGGTGCGCCGTTCGCGCAACCCGTCGAAAAGCGCGCGTTGCCTGACCTTGCGACTTCTGCCTCGTTGCCCGCTGTCTTGGAATACGCTTTCAATGCAAACGGGACTATCGAAGCGGCGTACCGTGAATGGCGCGGCGCTTTGGAACGCGTGCCACAGGCGGGCGCATTGTCCGATCCGAAAATTTCTTTTGATTTCCTTTTCAGCAACCAAAATATCAAATCGTTCAGCCAGACTTTTTATAAAACCATCAACGGAATGTTGGAGCAGGACTTTGAGAATTATGGGAAACGCGAGGCCAAGGCGCAGCAGGCCTTGTTGGATGCGCAGGCGGCAGGGGAGCGGTTCCGTGGGGAAAAGTATAAGTTGCAAAAGCGTGTGGCGCAGGCGTATGCCGCGTTGGCGCTCAATAATGCGTTGCTTGACATCAATGCGAAAAACTTGAATTTGTTGCGGCGAATGGATGAGACCGCGTCGCACCGTTACCATGCGATGGAGCAAAACTCGCTGGTGGATTTGCGCAAGTTGGAAGGGGAAATTCTGAAGGCGGAGAGTGACCGTCGCGCGCTGAAAATTTCAAGCGCAACGCTGTCGGCGGATTTGAATGCGGCGCTGAATCGCACGGCTACCGCTGCATGGGGCGCTGTCGCGTTGCCGGAGATCGTGCGCCCCGCCGATACCGAAGCAGCGTTGTTTGAACGCGCCGTGCAGCACAATCCTGAACTGGCCGCGTTGAAGAAGGAAATCGAATCGCGCGGAGCAGCGCAGACATTGGCGGAGTTGCAGAAGCGTCCTGATTACAATGTTGGCATTGGTGTGGAAGAGGGCTATCCCAAACTTTCAGCGGGGATGACGTTGCCAATTTACCGCGAAAAAATTCGGGCGGGTATTGCCGAGGCGCTTGCCATGCGGCAAGCGTCCGAAGCAAAATTTCGCGCTGCTCATTTTGATGTGCAAGGGCGCGTGGTCATCGCGCTGTCGGGACTGCGCGATTCCGAACGCGTGATCGCGGATTATCGCGAGCGTATCTTGCCAAAGACGCGAGAGATGATTGACGCGCAGATGAGCGCGTATGCCAGCGGCGGCGGCGACCTGATTGATATTCTGGATGCGCAGCGGCTGCTGCTGGATTTTCAAACGCTGATTGCGCGCGCGGAGTCGGACCGTTTGCGCTATCTGGCGGATTTGGAAGAGGCGCTGGGCGAGGATTTGTTTGATTTTCACACTCCGTAGTGGTTTGTCCTTTTCGTCCTTGCAGTCCTTTATGTCCTTTGCGGTAAAGGGACATAAAGGACTGCAAGGACGAAAAGGACAAATAAGAAAATAGCGAAAACGCTTCTCATGATCGAAAAAGTAATCGAGTTCTCCTGCCGCAACAAGTTCCTCGTCATCATGTTCTTTCTGGGGCTGACGGTGTTTGGGTGCTGGGTGCTGTTGCGCACGCC
>DNPO01000428.1:2895-3380 GCA_003501375.1 Candidatus Sumerlaeota bacterium
GACCAGATTACTTATCCGTTATCCGTGAATCTGCAAGGTCTCGCGGGCGTGAAAACCGTGCGTTCCTCGTCCGAATTCAACTTCTCGATGATTAATATTATCTTCGACGATTCGACGGATTTCTATTTCGCGCGAACGCGCGTGCTGGAACGGCTTGCGCTTGCCAGCACTTTTTTACCGCAGAACGTGGTGCCGTATCTCGCGCCCGACGCTACGGCATTGGGGCAGGTTTACTGGTACACGGTTGAGGGTGATAATACCGATCTGGGAACCCTCCGATCCTTGCAGGATTGGTATGTGCGCTACCAACTCAATTCGGTTCCGGGCGTGGCGCAGGTCAGCAGCGTGGGCGGTTTTCCGCGTGAGTATCAAGTGGACGTAACGCCGGAAAAACTTCGCGCCTATGACATAACGCTCGGGCAGATTTACGATGCCGTGGCCAAGTCGAACAGCGCCGTGGGTGGACGCGTGGTGCAGAAGGGCAA
>DNPO01000015.1 GCA_003501375.1 Candidatus Sumerlaeota bacterium
GGCAGTCGCGATGTGTATGATAACATGGTCAACATGCTTACCACCGCATTTGATCTGGGCATCACGCACTTCGACTTGGCCAACAATTATGGGCCGATACCTGGTAGTGCCGAAGAAAATTTTGGCCGCGTTCTGAAAAAAGAATTCCGTAGCCATCGTGACGAACTGGTTATTTCCACCAAGGCCGGTTATACCATGTGGGCGGGGCCGTATGGCGATTGGGCCAGTAAAAAATATCTGGTCGCGAGCCTTGACCAAAGCCTGACGCGCATGGGGCTGGATTATGTGGATATTTTTTATTCGCACCGTTTTGACCCCGAAACGCCGCTGGAAGAAACCATGTCTGCGCTGAACCTGATCGTGCGTCAGGGCAAAGCGCTGTACGTGGGTATTTCCTCCTCGTATGATGCGGAAAAAACGCAGGAGGCGGCAAGTATTTTAAAGCGCCTCGGCACGCCCTGCCTGATTCACCAGCCCAAGTACAGCATGTTCCACCGGGGCATCGAAGATGGGTTGCAGACTGTTTTGGAAAAAGAAGGCATCGGTTCGATTGCGTTCTGTCCGCTGGCGCAGGGACTACTTACCAATAAGTATATAGGTGGGATTCCCGAAGGTTCCCGCGCAAGTAAACCCGTTGGTTTTTTGAAGGCGGATATGGTAACCCCCAAGGTGGTGGAGAAGGTGGTCAAACTGAACGGCATCGCGGAAAAACGCGGGCAGTCGTTGGCGCAAATGGCGCTGGCGTGGGTGCTGCGTGGGGGCAAGGTTACGAGCGCATTGATTGGCGCCAGCAAGCCGTCGCAAATTGTAGAAAACGTGCAGGCGTTGGATAATCTGGAATTCAGTGCAGAAGAATTGGGCGCGATTGACGCCATTCTGAAATAAGGCTCTGGAGGCGAAAATGAGCGAACCTGTTTTGTTCAGAGACCCGCAAGGGTTTAAGTTTGGTCCGCGTCGCGTGATCGGCGTACGCTACGAAGGCGATAATAAAAACGGCGAAATTCCCGCGCTTTGGGAAAAGGTATTCATGCCGCGCTGGCAGGAAATCGCGGTACCGGAATGCATTCAGGAATGCTACGGTGTGTGCCGCTGTCTGCCGGGACGCCCGGCAGGACAGTTCGAGTACATCGCGGGCAAGGCCGCTGCTGCCGATGCGCCCATCCCCGAGGGTATGCTGGCGGTAGACATTCCCGAGAGTTATTATTTGTCATTTGAGACCCCGCTTGACCAGATTCATGCGGCGTGGGATTTCGCGATGGACTGGTTCGCCAAGCATCCGGAGGTGGAAGGTTTTTGTACGCCGCTCGCGTGCGAGTGCGACACGCATCCGTGTTTCGAGTTTTATCCTCCGGACTTCGATGGAACGCTGTACTTGTATTTTCCGATCAAGTAAAAAATCATACGCCTCATAGGCCCTATAAGGCTTATAGGGCCTTTTGTTTTTTAGGAAGGACATTGGCATTTCATGAAACCCTCAGATGTAAAATCGCTCGCTGATCTGGCGCACTTCGATCCTCAACTTTGCGTGATTAAACTTGGCTCCGCCGTGCTCACAACTGGCGTGGGACAACTCGACATGGGCGTGCTCGAACGCGTCGCGGAATTTGTTTCGGCGCGTCTTGAACGTGGTAAATACACGCTGATCGTTTCGTCCGGTGCTGTGGCATCGGGCATTGGCGCAATGGGGTTGGCCAGCCGTCCCAAGGGACTGCCCGCCAAGCAAGCGCTTGCGGCCATTGGCCAGACACGGTTGGTGGCGAGTTGGGGCGAGGCGTTTGCCAAGTATGACCGGCGCGTGGCGCAGTTGCTGCTAACCGCGAAGGACTTTGACGATCGGCGTCGCTATTTGAACATTCGTTTCACCCTCGAACAACTCTTTGAGTTTGGCGTCGTGCCGATTTTCAACGAGAACGACACGGTGACGGTGGACGAGTTACGCTTCGGTGACAATGACAACCTGGCTTGTTTGCTTGCGGTGAAGATGATGGCGGAATCGCTCATCATTCTCAGCGGGGTGGATGGGCTTTATCGCTCCATGCCCAAGCGTGGCGAAAAGCCGGACATCGTGGAAGTGGTACCGGAGATCACGCCGGAGATTGAAGCAATGGCTGGAACGGAAGTGAGTTCTGTTGGCACGGGCGGCATGGCGAGCAAGTTGGCGGTGGCGCGGCACGCGTCGCACGTGGGCATTCCGACTATTCTGGCCAGTGGTAAGCGGCCTGGAATTCTGAAAGATTTGTTTGCGGGCAAGGGCGGCGGCACGCTGTTTTTGGGTAAAGCCGGGGCGCATTTGTCGCGTCGTGAACGCTTCATTGCGTTCAACCGCATTTCTCCGCGTGGTCGGGTGTTTATCGACGATGGCGCAGTCAAGGCATTGGTGGTGCAGAAGAAAAGTCTGCTCCCGGCAGGCGTGAAGCGCACCGAGGGTGACTACGCGCGGCATGACGTGATTGAGGTGGTGGCGCAGGACGGGCACGTCCTTGCGCGCGGCATGACGAATTACGCTGCGGCGGAGGTGGAAAAAATTCTGGGACGCCGTACGGGTGAGATCGAAAAAATTCTGGGTGCGCGCGACTACGACGAAATCATCCATCGGGATAATCTGGTGGTGATAGAAGAGTGACCGCCAGCGCAATTCCTTGCACCGAAAGAGTAGCAGTGCTACGGTATAGGTAGGTTCCTTAGCAAGGGAGGTTTCATACTATGGACGGAAAAATTAAGATTATTTATTGGCAGGATGGGGATTTTTGGTTGGGGTATGCGGAAGAGTATCCCGATTATCTAACTCAGGGAACCTCGCTTGAGGAATTGCGTGAAAACCTGAAAGATATTTATATGGATTTGAGTTCCGGGGCAATTCCCTGCGCGCGTAAAGAAGAGGAACTGGCGTTGGCATGAAGCGGAATGATCTCATAAAACGCCTGCTGGAAATGAACTGCGTCCTTATCCGCCACGGCGGAAATCACGATTGGTACCAAAATCCTAATACAAAAATGGCGCAGCCCGTTCCTCGTCATAATGAAATCAACGAATATCTGGCAAAAAGCATTGTGAAAAAATTGACCGACGGCAATGCCGCGTAACCTTGTGCGTCTCTTCTGGCTGCTTCTCGTTGAACTTGGTAAACCGTTTATCCAGTTGTCCCTCTTCACCCCACCCTTGACCTTTTTGTCAAAATCTGCTTGAATTTCTCCGAGTAGTTGCGGTGGATGGAGTCCGTTGATCCGCCCGTACGC
>DNPO01000014.1:0-4899 GCA_003501375.1 Candidatus Sumerlaeota bacterium
TTTCAAGGAGAAACGTGATATCAACATTCATGAAGAACCTGTGGTTTCCAATGTGGCATACACTGCACGAATTACCCATGGTTTGTCAATATCACAGTCATGCTCGGGAATATTACCAAAGCAGGAAAATAACGGAAATCATATCGAGAACGAGCCAAAAGATTCAACGGAGGCAAAACCACTGCCCCCGTCGCTATCATCGACATCTAAAACAAGTGTTCAATATTTTCTTGTTGATCGCCAGGATCAGGATATTATTGTTCTCTGTAAGAAATATCTGGCCGAACTAATTGAGTTCCTCAAGGAGGGGCGCTCTTTAGGGCATATTCCCCCCGGCCCCTGACAAATGCTGACCTTCGGTTGTGGTTGCGTGGCAATCACAGTTCCGTCATCGTGGTTCAAACGGTGCACATTGTTCGTTTGGATTTCCTGAATTCAACTCACAAGTGCAACACCCACCCTTGACCTTTTTGTCAAAATCTGCTTGAATTTCTCCGAGTAGTTGCGGTGGATGGAGTCCGTTGATCCGCCCGTACCCTAATCTGTTCGGAATCGAGTTCCCATGTCCCGTTTTCTTCCCCGACTTTTCCGCATCGGTTTGCTGGCTGTGGCCTGCGCCGGTCTTTTCGATATTGCTACCGCCGAAGATGCTCTTGCACCTCGTGCATCGGCAGTCCGTCCAGGCAGCAATAAAAATTATGGCAAGCCTGCGCCGTCTGACAAGGCTGCTCCTGAAGAGCGCGCCGCAGCCCGTGCGCCCGAGGCCAGTGCTGCCGCCCCTGAGCCATTGCCCGCGCAAACCATTACCCAAACAAACGACTTGCCGTCGTCCGGTGTGTTGAATCAACTGGAGCGTATCGAAAAGATGCACGGACAAATCCAGACCATCTCCGCGGAATTTGACCAGACACGCGTTTCCAAAGAGTTCTCCGACGAAACCAAATCGCGCGGCAAACTCCAGATCAAGAAGCCAAACCAGTTGCGTTGCGAATACCAGAATCCCGAACCGTCCGTGTTGCTTTTCACTAGCAATACATTGTACCAGTATACCCCGACGCTAAAACAAGCCGATAAGTTTGTGTACCGCACCGAGCAGGATGCGGATGAGTTTTTCCGTACGCTCACGCTGAGTTTCGGTTTATCCAGCCAGCAAATCCTCGGGAGTTATCGTGTGGCCCTGGTGAAGAAGGGAAGCGAGGACGCGCCTGCTGGGACGTTTGGACTGTCGTTTTATCCGCTGAAGACCGAGACGTCGCGTGACTATTCTGAAATTCGCGTGTTCTTCTCCGCAAGCGACGAGAGCAAAGTGTTACCTGTGCGGGTGCGGTTGTTTCAGACAAGCGGTGACGAAACAACGTTGGAAATTCAAAACGTCCAACTCAATACGCAGATGCCGGATAAGAATTTTGCGGCGGATTTTCCGCGCGGAACTGAAGTGATTGAACACTAAAACAGCAGGGATGAGGGATGAAATTTTGCGTTGGTATTCATCTCTCATTTCTCTGCCCTTTGCAGGCTTTCCATGCTCCTCGCTCTTGCCCAAATCAATACCACCGTCGGCGCGCTCGCGCGCAATACCAACCGCGTGATTCAAGCGCTGGAAGAAGCGCAACGGCGCGGCGCGGAACTGGTCATTTTTCCAGAACTGACCATCACAGGCTACCCGCCGATGGATCTGCTCGACCGACGCAGTTTTGTCACGCACAACCTGGACATGTTGGATAAAATCGCCGCAGCCACTGCTCACCTACCCGCAGCATTGGTGGGGTTTGTGGATCGCGATGAATCCGGCGAAGGCAAGGGACTGTTCAATGCTGCCGCTCTGTGCGCCGAGGGACGCGTGGTTGCCGTTCGTCACAAGATGCTGCTTCCAACCTACGACGTTTTCGACGAAGCGCGTTACTTTGATTCCGCCCCAGACAACAAACCGGTGGACTTCAAGGGGCTGCGCATCGGCGTTACCATCTGCGAAGACATCTGGAACAACGCTCTCTACTGGAAACTGCAAGATCGCCGCCGTTTGTACAAAACGGACCCGGTGGAAAATCTCGCGAAGCAGGGCGTTGATTTTCTGGTTAACATGTCCGCCTCACCGTTCACTGAAGGCAAGCGTGCGCTCAAACGCGATATGTTTGCCGCTGCCGCACGTCGGCACAATTTGCCGCTGGTGCATGTGAATTTAACGGGTGGTAATGACAACTTAATTTTTGACGGCTGGAGCAACGTTTTTAATGCGCGTGGAGAGATTGTCGTGCAAGCGCGTGACTTTGCCGAAAGCCTGTTGGTGGTAGACTCCGCCGAGTTTATGGACGGAGAGGTTCCGATTAATCCGGCGTTGCAGGAGAAGACTTGCACGGAAGAAATCGAAGCGATTGTCGAAGCGCTCACGCTTGGCATTCGCGATTACTTCCACAAATGCGGTTTCAAGGCTGCGGTGATCGGACTCAGCGGCGGCATCGACTCAGCCGTTACTGCCGCGTTGGCCGTACGAGCCGTGGGTGCGGAAAATGTCGCGGGCGTTTCCATGCCGTCGCAGTTTTCATCCGACCACAGTGTCACAGACGCGGAAGTTCTCGCTAAAAACTTGGGTATCCGCTACGAGTCCATCGCCATTGAACCGGCCTTCAAGCAGTACACGGAAATGCTGGAACCTGTCTTTCAGGGTACGCCGTTTGGCTTGGCGGAGGAAAACCTTCAGGCGCGTATTCGCGGCAACCTGCTGATGGCGTACGCCAACAAATTCAGTGCGCTGGTGCTCAGCACGGGCAACAAGTCGGAACTGGCCACTGGCTACTGCACGCTGTATGGCGATATGTGCGGCGGGCTGGCGGTGCTCAGCGATGTGCCGAAACTGATGGTGTACGAAGTGGCGCATTATATCAACCGCGAGAGCGAAATCATACCGAACAACTCAATTGTTAAGCCACCATCTGCTGAATTGCGCCCGGATCAACTTGATTCTGACTCTTTGCCACCGTATGAAATTCTTGACCCGATCATCCGCGCAAACGTGGAAGAGGGACTGTATGTGGATGAAATCGTGGAGCGCGGTTTTGACCCAGAGACGGTGGAACGCGTGCTGCGCATGATTGCTCGGAATGAATACAAACGTCGGCAGGCTGCGATTGGGTTGAAGATCACGCATCGCGCGTTTGGGTATGGCCGCCGGGTGCCGGTGGCGAGGGGAAATGATTTTGATTAAAAAACTTCAAAGATGTGCCTCTGTGGTATGTTTTTGTTTTTTGTTTACTGCGTCCGCATTTGCGCAAAATGGGCGCATGTTAACCGACCGCATTGCTGCGTGGGTGGATGACCGCGCCATCACGCTGAGCGATGTGGAAGAAGCCCTTGCACGCTATGAAGCGGACGGCGACCTGCCCCCCAAGACGGATCGGGAAAACCTGCGTGCAGCGCTGGATCGTCTGGTGGAAGATGAACTGCTGCTGGCTGCCGCCAAAAAAATGAGTGTCGAAGTGCCCCCGGAATTTCTTGACAACCGCACCACTGCCGCCATGCAAAGTCTCGAAAAAAGTCGCGGAGGGACGGAGAAGTTTGACGCGTTCCTGAAAAAAAGCGGACGCACACGCGACAGTTTGCGCGACCAAATCCGCGAGCAGTTTCGCCGCGATTGGATAATTTCTCGCGCAATCAATTCCCGTTTTGCCGTCTCCAATGAGGACGTGGAAAATTTCATCAAGGAGCGCAAAGATGCGGGCCAACCCGTTTCGCGTTATGCCCTCGGACATTTGTTTTTGCCGGTAAAAGCAGCCGCGCCCGATACGGAGTGGAATGCAGCACGTACTCGCCTGGCCTTGGCACGCACGGAACTGCTGGCCACCAAAAACTTTGTGGATGCTGCAGCAAAGTATGCGGCGCAGTATCGAAAAGATGGCATGGATGGCGGATATCTTGGATTGTTGGAATCGTCGGAGATTCAGCCAGAACTTGCTGCCGCACTGGAAAAACTGGAACCGGGCCAGTGCTCGGAACCCGTGCGCACCGCACGTGGATTACACCTGATTTATTTGGAACGCAAGACCAACCCGCGCGACATTCTTTTTGCCAAACGCTTTGAAGAAGAGCGCGTCAAATGGCTCGAAGAACTTCGCAAAACCGCCCGGGTCGAAATTTTAGAATTCAAGTAGTCGCATTTCATTCCTCGTTCGTTATTTCTGGCACTCCCATGTCCTCCTCCTCTCCCTCTCCTCGTTTGTGGACGCGCGTATCGCTCAGTGCGGTCCGCCATAATTTTCAAGCCCTTAAAAAACGCCTGCCTGCAGAAACTGCGCTGGCAGCGGTTATTAAGTCCGACGCCTACGGACATGGCATGGTGAAGGTTGCCCGCGCTGTTTGCCAGGCGGGGTGCAATCACTTAGTTGTTTTTATGCCAGAAGAAGCCGCCATTTTGCGCGAGCAGGGATTTGACAACTGCTATATTATTACGGTGGGGCCTGGCGAACCCGGGCAAGCCGCTGAAATCGTTGGTCTCAACCTTTCGACGAGCATTGGTTGTTTAGAAACAGCTCAGGCTTTGGACGCCGCAGCATTCGCGCAAAACACATTAGCGCGGGTACACCTCAAGTTTGACACCGGCATGGGACGTTTTGGTTTTCGGGTAGATGCGGCAACGCTCTCGCCAATTCTGGACGAACTGGTTAAGTTGAAAAATGTGTGCATCGAAGGCGCGATCACGCACCTGAGCGAAGCGGATGAACCGTCCTCCCCTTTCACCCGCGAGCAGCTGCAACAGTTCCGCAATGCGCTGAGCATGTTGGCGGAACGTGGCATTCATCCTCGTTGGGTGCATGCGGCCAACAGTGCCGGAATCGTACATTTTCCCGAAGCCGCTTTCACGTTGGCCCGTGCCGGGATTGCATTGTATGGCGTTTACCCCGGCCC
>DNPO01000014.1:5123-9843 GCA_003501375.1 Candidatus Sumerlaeota bacterium
GCGTTGGCCCGCGCGGGTATTGCTTTGTACGGTGTTTCCCCGGGCCCCGCGCCTGCCGATTTGGAACTCGAACCAGTGATGTCGTTTGGCTGTCGCATCGCCGAAACTCGCGAGGTGCCCGCGGGCACCCCGATCAGTTACGGGCGCACCTGTGTCACCACGCGCCCCACCCGATTGGCGTTGTTGCCAGTGGCGTATGGCAACGGTTATCCGCGTTCGGTGTCGGGCAAGGGAGCCTGCGCTCTGGTTCATGGCAAACGCGCGCCCTTTCTGGGACGCGTCACCATGAATGCCATTGTGGCGGACATCACGGATATTCCCGAGGCGAAAGCAGGGGACAACGCGCTCTTGTTCGGTCGCGATGGCGATGCATTTTTACCCGTGGACGAAGTGGCCCAACTTGCCGGAATGATTCCTTACGAAGTTCTATGCAACGTCGGGCGCTGTGCCCCGCGTTTTTTTGAAGAGTAAAAGTTTTTCCTTAAAACAAGAGAAAGATTAAGAGTTTCTACCTATGCCCACACTCCAAGAAATCGCCGCCACCGGATTCAAAACCTTTGGACGTCAAACCATTCTGGTCATCGGCGACCTGATGTTGGATCATTACCTCTGGGGAAGTGTGGAGCGCACCACGCCCGAAGCGCCCGTGCCCATTGTGCGGCACGACAGCGACAGTTGGATTCCCGGCGGCGCGGCCAACGTGGCACGAAATATCTGTTCGCTTGGTGGCAAAGCATTGCTGGTGGGCGCGGTGGGTGCGGATAAGGACGCAAAAGTTTTGCGCGATCTGTTGAAAGAATCGGGAATCGATACGCGCGGGATATTGGAAGATAAAGCGCGTCCCACCACGCTAAAGACACGCGTCACCAGCATGGGACAGCAACTGTTGCGTATCGACCGCGAAAGCGCCGCAGCGCTGTCGGGTGCGGAAGAGAAAAATCTTATTGCGTTTGCGAAAAACGCCATCCCAAAATGTGGCGCGGTGGTGTTGAGCGATTATGGTAAAGGCGTTCTGACGCGTTCGGTTATTGAAACCGCCATCGAAGCCGCGCATGCAGCGGGTATTCCCGTGCTGGTTGATCCAAAGGGAACCGATTATTCCAAGTACCGTAACGCCGACGTGCTCACGCCCAACCAGAAGGAAACGGCGGTGGCAACGGCAATGCCGGTGGGTACCTCTGAGGAATTGGAACGGGCTGGCAAGAGCATCCAAAGCGTTTGTAAGTTACAACGCGGGTTGGTCATAACGCGAGGCGCGGAAGGCGTGATGGTCTTGCAAGCACGCAAGAAACCGATAGCGATTCCCGCGCAGGCGCGCGAAGTTTTTGATGTCACTGGCGCTGGCGATTCGTTCATCGCCACGTTAGCGCTGGGCCTGGCTTCGCAACTGGACTTAGAAACCGCTGCGGAACTCGCTAACCATGCAGGTGGTGTGGTGGTGGCGAAACTCGGCGTGGCCACGGTTTCTCCGCGAGAACTGGGCGCAGCGCTCAATGCCGAGAACTCCTCGGCGAAGATACGTCCTGTCGCGGAGTTGCGCCAGATCGTCGCGACGGAGCAGTCGCGCGGGCGGCGTGTGGTTTTCACCAATGGGTGTTTCGATTTGTTGCACGCCGGACACATTCGTTTTTTGCACGAGGCGCGTCGTCAGGGCGATCTATTGATCGTCGGCATTAACACCGACCGCAGTATCCGCGCACTCAAAGGCCCGAAGCGTCCTCTTTTGGCCGAGGATGAGCGCGCAGCATTGCTTGCCGCTCTGGAAGCGGTGGATTACGTAGTTGTTTATGACGAGTTAACCCCGGTAAATATCTTGCGCGCGCTTCACCCGGACGTGTTGGTTAAAGGCGGCAATCTGTCAGAAGAAGAGATTGTCGGGCGCGAGATCGTTCTCGGCTATGGCGGCCATATCTACCGCGTTCCCATGCAGGTTGGCTCCATCGACAACGATCTGGTGGATTCCATCCTCGGGAAAGCCTAACCCAGCGCCCCTGCGGTGTTGGGGTCAGGCTTTTCGACGCAGACGTCGTTGCACTAGCGTCCAAGCCTCGTTGAGCTCTTCGCACTTGAGCGCTTTGGCAGCGGCAATGTAAACGCCTGCACCCGCCAATCCGCCAGCGATCAATCCCGTCAGGGCGATCGACCACGTTGCGCTAACGGGTAGGTTATCTTGTGCCAAAGCGCGTGCTATCCAAGCGGCAACGCCGCCGACAAACGCCGCAACCAGAGTTTTGATGAGTGCGGGAACAAGTCCCTCAACGTAAATGCCCGTGCGGCGGCGCAGCACAAACAGCATCCACGCAGCATGCACCATTGCTGCGAGTGACCCGGCCAGAGCGATGCCGCGATGCTGAAATGGGCCGCGCAGGGCAAAGTTCAAAGCGATAAATAAAATGGTAGACCCCGTGCCAATGAGTACCGGGGTAATGGTGTCGCGCACAGCGTAGAATGCGCGGTTGAGCAGCGCCTGGCTGGAAAATGCAAACAACCCGATGGAGAAACAAACCAGGATTTCTGCGGTCAAGTCCGTGTTGGCTCCGGTGAATTTGCCGTACTGCAACAGAATGGCAACGATGTCATGCGCCAGCGGAATCATGATGCACGCGATGGGAATGGTGAGAAACCAAAGCGTTTTTAACCCGCGTGAAAATGTTTTCCGCAGCCCCTCTTGGTCGCCACGTGCAGCCAGCGCGGCAAGCGTGGGGAAAATTGCAACGCTGATGGCCTGTCCCACAATGCCCAAAGGCGCTTGCATAATTTTGTTGGCACGTTCCAATGCCGTTACCACGCCGTCTTGCAGTGAGGACGCGAACCACGTATTAATAATGGCGAAGGCCTGCGGTAACGAAAGCCCCAGCAGCACCGGCAGGGCGAGTGCGCCCACTTGGCGCACGCCCGGGTGGCGCAGATTGAGGGAAAAGCGGTAACGCGCGCCCGATTTGCGCAGGCTGTAAACAGGCAGCAGAAAATTTCCCACCACTGCACCCACCAATACGCCCCAACATAAACCCTCGATACCGATCCAGCGTCGCAGCAAGAACCCGCCAGCGATAATAGCCAGGTTATAAATATTAGGGCCAAGTGCAAGAGTGAGGAATTCTCCTCGCACATTCAGCACAGCAATAAAAACACCGCCTAAAAAGAAACTGATTTGCCCGGGCAGAATAATGCGTGTAAGGTGCGCGGTCTGCTGCAACTTTTCCGCCGTGAACCCCGGCGCAACCAGCAGCGGAATCAATTTATCCGCGAAAATCTCACCCAACACAACCAGCACCGCAACTGTCAAAGTAAGGAATGTGGTGACGGTCGAAAAAACTTCCCACGCATCGTCCTCCTTTCCCTCTGTCATGTACTTGGAAAAGACGGGAATGAACGCTGCGGAAAACACGCCGCCCGCTAACAGGAAAAACAGAAAGTCGGGGATGCGGAATGCCGCTGTGTAAACGTCGGTCAGGCCGTTCTGCCCAAACCATTTGGAAATGACCGTTTCGCGCAGAAGGCCCAGGATGCGACAGAGCAGATTTGCCGCCATGAGCAACCCGGTTGCACGAACGATGTGGTGGGTGTTTGATTTCACAGTAGGGGATGAAAAAAGCAGGATCGGGCAGAATCAAAAAAATCTGCGACGCTACAACAGGCCGGAAACGGCTTACGTCATTTTTAGTAAATCGTGCAGTCGCAGTAATCCAACCACCGCGCCAGGTTTGCTTAACACGGGCAGCACCAAAATCTGGAACGGGCGATTTTCCATAAGTTCCAAGGCATGGGACGCCATGTCCTCCTCGCAAACCACCGTTGGGTTTTTTGTCATCATGTCCGCCGCACAGAGACTGAAAAACTTCTCGCGTTGTTTTAGGGCGCGCTTCAAGTCGCCGTCGGTGATGACGCCTGCCAACTGCATGGTTTCTCTGTTCGTTACCACGTTTACGCCGCCCAGACGTTTGTCTGTCAGGACGGTGAGCACTTCGTCCACCGTGGCATCGGGCAGAACAATCGGGAGTTCATCGCCGCCGTGCATGAGGTCACGCACGGTCAGGAGCAGACGCCTACCAATCGCACCCGCCGGGTGGTACTTGGCAAAATCTTCGTGCTTAAAATTACGGAGTTTGCTGAGACATCCGGCCACCGCATCGCCCAGAGCCAGTGTCGCCAACGCGCTGGCGGTAGGGGCCAGATTCAAATGGTCGGCTTCTTCATGCACCACCAGCCGCAAAATCCCGTCGGCGGCCAATGCCAGTTCGGAATTTACATTGCCGACCATCGCGATAATTTTTGCGCCGATGCGACGGAGGGGGGCGATGATTGCGAGAATTTCGTCTGACGTTCCACTGTGGCTGATGGCGATAATCACATCGCCTTCGTTCACCATGCCCAAATCTCCGTGGAGCGCATCGGTGGGATGTAGGAACACAGCGACTGTACCCATGCTGGACATGGTGGCGGCGATTTTTTGTCCGATGAGTCCGGACTTACCGACGCCGCTGACAACGACTTTGCCTTTGGCATTTTGGATCAGACGTACTGCCTGCACAAACGATTCGTCCAGCGCGTCGGTGGTTTCTTGCAAGGCGAGGATTTCTTTTTGCAACAGTTCTCGAGCGTCTTCTAAAATCTGATCAGACATGGGGGGACTCTCTTCTGGTTTTATACAGTTTAGGGGGGGTGCAAGTGGTTGGTTTTCAGCGCCAACGGCGCGTCTCATACCAGCCTGGCGCGCAGC
>DNPO01000420.1:0-8196 GCA_003501375.1 Candidatus Sumerlaeota bacterium
CGTCCATTATCTTGGACGGTAATCGAGTTGTCGTAGTGGATCGTAATGTCAATCTTGTCGCAATAGCCCGCCATTGTTTCGTCGATAGCATTGTCGATGACTTCGTAGACAAGGTGGTGCAGACCCAGCGAGTCAGTATTGGAAATGTACATAGCGGGACGCTTACGAACAGCTTCGCGGCCCTCCAGCACCTGGATATTTGCCGAGGTGTAAGTAGTAGCGGTATCAAAAGTTTCGTCAACCATCAGGGAACTCCTCAAAAAAAACAGGATTACACGCCGACCCATCAGGTCGGAGGGACGAGCCACCCATGCTGCGGACATTTTTGTCGTTTGTGTTTGAAAATCAGTCACTTACGTACCATGCCAGCGCAACCGGGTCCAGCCCGAACGCAGTATACTAATGCGAAGTGGACAAATAGTCAAGCCCGGCGTGAAATACAGAAAACAACAAGGTGTATCTTGTTCTTCCTACGCAGCGGCGCGCCAACGATCAAATAATTACGGTGTCTTCGGGAATAAAGTATCGCGTGCTTCATCGTTGCATCCCGCTGGCTTCCATGACCTCAAAAACCAAACACCCTTAAGCGTCGTGACTCGAAGCCACGATGCTTAAGGGTGCTTAGTTTTTGAAGACCATCAGGTCAAGGAAGAAAATTCCGCGGGGGGGCGAAGGCGAAGCCCCGTTAGATTGGGATTATTCCCACACAACCGCAACCTTACCACATTTGCCCTCGTCCATCAGTTTGAACGCATCGCCCACGTTTTCCAAACTAAACTTGTGCGTGCAGGTCATATCCGGGTGCATGTTCCAGCGCGGCAGCCGCTCGACCAAGTCTTCCAGATTTCCGAGACTCGTTACCCAAGAGCCGAAAAGCGTTTTTTGGTCGTGAATCATATCGGGGCTGGGGTTCAACTCTACCGTACCGCCCTCGCCCACGAATACGCAACGGCCCCACTGACGCGTGCCACGCACGGCCAATTGACGACCGTAGGTGTTGCCCGAACAATCGATTACGGCCTCGCAACCCCGTCCGTTTGTTGCCGCACGAATGGCATCCAGAGCACCGGCATCGCTCTTGATAATTACGTCCGCCAAGCCCAACTTTTTCACCAGTTCCATACGTTCGGGAACAATATCCGCAGCGATCAATTTGGATGCGCCGCGTGCTTTTGCCAGCATCAGGGCGGCAAGCCCCATCGGGCCAAGCCCCACCACAAGCGCAATGTCGTCACCGTTGACGTTGATGCGACGAATGGCTTCGTAGCACGTGCCAAATCCGCACGCGCAGCACGCACCATCGATATAACTGAGGAAATCAGGCAGCAACACGCAATCGGCTTCTTCTGCCAGGCAGTATTCCGCCATACCGCCGTCGCGCTGCCACCCGTATGCCGCGCGCTGCGGAGCGGAGCAGCTAATCTGATATCCCATGCGACAGTCGTGACAAACGCCGCAACCAGAAATATGGTACAATACCACGCGCTCACCCTCTTTAAAACGTCGGCAGTTCTTACCTGTTTTTACGATCTGCCCGGCCGGTTCGTGTCCACAGATCACGCCTTGGTAGCCTTCAGGGCCCTTGCCCAAATGCTCGCGATAAATCGCACGGATATCACTTCCGCAAATCGTGGAAGCCTTCATTCTAACCAAAACCTGACGTTCACCCGGTTCGGGAACATTGTATTCACGAAACTCCACCGTGCTGTTGCCCGGAAGAATAGCACCTGTCATCTTTGCCATATTCAACCACCCCTTTCGCTTATTAAAAATTTCATGGAATTATTAAAGCAACGTGCGTTACTAAGAAGTTATCGCCGTCTCTTGCACGCGCTAACGTTAACCAAGTCTAACAAATACCGCCTTGCAGTCAAGAAATATTTTGCTTTTCTTGGCAACGTTCCCTAAGATGCCAACGGTATGTTTGGAGTAAAATTCTACCAGCACAAAGATGCTCGTTCTGGGTTATTCGGGAGAGAATGGTTTTATGAAAAAGCGTTCCAGTATAAAAGATATCGCGCGTGACTGCGAACTTTCCGTCATGACCGTTTCACGCGCCCTGCGTAACGCGTACGGGATTCATCCCAAAACCCGGGAGAGAATTCTGGAATCTGCCAAGCGCCTTGAATACATCCCGAATCGACTTGCGACCAATCTCGTTTTGAGAAAAACAGACACCGTTGGCATTGTGGTTCCCGATATTGCACGGAGTTTTTTCCCCGCTCTCTTCCGCGGCTTGGAAATGGTATTGAATGAGCGTGGTTATCACCTGTTTCTCTGCTGCTCTTATGACCAAGTGGTCAAGGAACAGGAGCAGGTTATGGCCCTGTTAGAACGCCGCGTTGATGGTATCATTCTCGCTCCCGCATCAATTTCCCAGAGCAAGGGAACCATTGACTGTATCCTGTCGCAAGGTTGCCCAGTGGTGCTGGTAGACCGTTTGGTTCCCGGTGTCCAGGCTGATACGGTTACGGCTACAGATTTCGAGGGCGCTTACGAGATGGTTACTCATCTCATCAAGCAAAAATACCAGAACATTGTGCATGTCGCAGGTTCTCAGGACATTTGGACTGCTTCGGAACGCCTGCGAGGCTATACAGAAGCCATGCGCGCGGCAAAAAGAGAAATCCATCCAGAGCATATCGTTCAGACAGGGTTTACCTTTGAAGACGGGGAAAACGCGGCAAAAATGTTATTGGCAAGAAAAAAAATGCCCGATGCTATCTTTTGCGTAAATGACCCGGTGGCCATCGGGGTTTACAAGACACTCCGGGACAACGGCATTGTAATTCCCGATCAAGTCGCTCTCACCGGTTTTTCTGCCATCGCGGAAGGAGAACTGTTGGAAGTTCCCCTGACCACCGTGCGACAGGATGCGCAGGCGCTCGGGACAGAAGCCGCCAATCTATTGTTAGCAAGGCTGAATGGCCTGAAAACAGAGATGCCCGTTGCCAAGCAGGTACCAACCGAACTTGTGTTGCGCGCATCTACGCGAAACAATAAATAACCCCGGCGCTTTTTGCTCTGGCATGGTCAGCCCTTTTCGGGATAGACCGCCTCGGTGATCGACGTACGCGTCGCGAGATCGGGGCCAAGATCACCCCAATAACGGACAATTCCTACCGTGTTGAGTTGTTCTGTGGTGAGGTTCTGCCATGCTGATTTCCTTAAATTCTTGGGATACAAACGATCAAATGTCCGATAATCGAAGTACCTAGGTTGTTAATGATGATGGTGGCGGTATCAGTGCAACGCACGTTGACTTGTGTTGATGCAGTCCCGATAACTTGAGGCAGCCAATAAACAGCGGAAGCCGAACAAGGGATTATTTTGCTACTGGACCCATTGGCGCTGCCGAATAAGTAATAATACCCGTCGATTTCCTGTAAAACACAATTGGATGCAGCGAGGTACATGGCATTGCTGGTGGCTGACCAACTAAGCGGGTTGGTGATGGACGCCCTGTAAACAACACTTGAATAAGTCGAAGAATACCCTCCTAAAAGGTAAATATAATCCCCGGAAACCACGCACAGCATATTGCTCAAAACGACGGGAAGGGTAGAGCCTGTATCTGTCCACGTGAGCGGGTCAGACACCGATGCCCGATAGATCGTTTTCACGCGGGTTCCGGCAAGGGTACCCCCAAACAAATACACGTAATCGCCAACAACCGCGCAGACATGACCATAAAGGGCAGCCGGAATGTTTCCCACACTTGCCCACGTCAGCGGATCAGATATAGAAGCCCTGGAAATAGCGGTTGTTCCTGCAGATGCGGCATATCCACCAAAGATGTATAAGTAGTTCCCAATGGTGACCACACTGATAGAACTCAGCACAGACGGAAGAGTGTAACCTGTATTGGTCCAAGTCAACGGATCGGACACGGAAGCACGGTAGATCGTCTTGACGGTGGAGCCGCTGACGCTTCCCCCGAAAATATACAAGTAATTACCCACTGCAGCAAACGCTCCACTACCGATTGCAACGGGAAAGGTTCCCGCATTTGTCCATGTGTTCAGGTCGGACGTAGATGCGCGATAGATGGTAGACATATAAGCCCCCGTTGTCGCGTTATACCCCCCAACCAAGTACACGTAATTCCCTACAACAAACACGTGCATATCTCGCATATACGCCGGGAGTGAGCACGCGGAACTTGCCCACAAATTGCTCCATTCGTGTGTGTAGAGTTGTACTGATCGCGCGAATGGAAAGGGATCGGCTGCATGCGAAATGCTCAGACTGCCACTCGTCGCAACGGTGCCGCTGGTGTAGTAAACAGCGGTTGCAATGGAAGCGCCATTGATCGTAGGCGTTGTAGCGAAGTCGTTGGTACCCGTCCAAGAGTTTGCCCCGGACAATTTTCCATAACCCACCGCTACTGTTGCAGTGGTGGCGGTATCAGCCGTCGTAGATTTTAACGCGGAGTTAGCAACTGCCGCATAAGTTGCACTCGTCGCGGCCTGCGCGGTTGCCGCCAAAATGGCATAGGTTGCCGTGCTGGAAACATCTGATTCCAGCGCCCGTTCAACCAACGTAACGCTAGTGAGTCCAGACGCGCTGGAAGTTTTCCAAGTCGCGGTGGTTTCGTCCGCCGCAACAGTTAAAACTTTTCCCGCATTACTGGTAAACGCTGGCAAAGGGGTACGATCAATACCCGCCACTCCTTGCGCTCCGGTATCGCCTTTATCCCCTTTCGCTCCTTGTGGCCCAGTTGCGCCCGCATCACCTTTTGCTCCCTGCGGGCCGGTGGCACCCGTATCGCCCTTTTGACCAACAACCAATCGATTCACCCAAGTGACGCCATTCCAGGTCAGCGACTGAGAGGTGGCCAAATCGGACAGTGTAACATCGGAAAGATTTTTCAAAGCGGTCACGCCACTGACTGCATTCAGCGCATAAGTTGCCGTGGTTGCTGTATCGGCGCTTATTGCATGCGTGGCTGTGGTAACTTTCAGCATATCCGACAACGCCGTTGGCGAGGTGATCTGACTGTCCTGAAACAACATGGCACCCGAGGCGTTGCGCTTGATTTTTACCGTTCCGTCATACGAGTTTTGGTATCCGATTTCAACTTCATTGGTTTGGATGGCACAAACATTCTGCGACAGAATACAGACCCAAAGTACAGCAGCATACGCAACTGATTGCCAGATGCAAAACAAACGAGGACACATGGGATTTCTCCTTAAAATAAACGCGTAAATCTTCCGTTCCGAATTTGGCAACGGAAACCCAACGCATTATTTTTGGAGAAATCACGACGGAGTAGAATTCCCTAAACGCCCTCAAACGCCTCAAAAAAAAGAGTGGGACAGCAGCCATCCACGGCTGTCCCACTCTTTCTGATGAACCCATAAAATGCCTGCCTTTTTACGGCTTGGGTGTTTCGTCCAACGACTTGGCAATTGCTTGGCTGAGTTCGCCGGTCAGTCGACTAAGCGCGGCAGCAAGTTCTGTGTGGGACGCCCCCTGCACAGGAGCGTGCAACGTCACGCTCTGCGTGGCAACCACCTGCCGTTGTGTCACAGAATAAACTTCCCAGGATGCGGCTAATACCGCTTGGTCGTTGGGGGCGCCTTCACAACGTGTGACGCGTACCGTCACTTGTTTGGTGTAATTATCCTGTTTGGAATCCGGGCAGAGAAAAATAGTATCGGCGGGACGAAGATTAGAGAGATTGTCCAGCAACACCGCGCGCAAATTTTCCCGAAGCGGCTCGGCCCAAACATGAAAGTTCGCCGGAACCACAGTGTTGGGATCGGTGCGTGTGATAATCTGCGACCGATCCAGATACGCCGCCACGCTTACCGGTAACAGGCCAATGCGTTGCTGCGGAGTGGCAGGGTGCTCAATTGGTTTTGCTTGGGCGATGGGGGTGATCTGGTAAAACGCTGTGGGTGCGGTGCGCGAACAAGCGCTCGTTGTCACCAGCAGCGCAAGCAACGCGCAGAGGCAAAGTATATTTTTCATATTAGTTTCCTTTCGTAGCACCCTTGCCACGCAGCAACGCTTCCGGGTTACGGTCAAGCGTTTCGCTCAGGGAACGGAGCGCGCGGGCAGCGGCTTGTAATTCTTTTAAAGTTTCCACCATCTCCACCTGCACTTTGGAATCGGGCGAACTCATCTTTTCCACCGCGCCCAACGTATGCACGGCCTGATCCAGGGTTTTTTGCGCAGTGTCGGACGTATTGATCAGGCTCTTCGCAATGTTCGCCGGAACGCCTTCGGAGAACGAAAGCGTTTTTTCGATCTGAACAAAAGACGCATTTGCTGCGTCGGAAGTTTTTTTCAGATTGGCAATCAACGGACGGATTTCGGAGTTCACGATCAGAAGGAGTTTGCGTGTTTCACTGGTCGAGGCGTCGATGTTGGCGGCAATGGAAGGCACTGTTTCGTTCAGTCCCGTCACCAATGTATCCAGATGCTTTACGGTGGAATTCATGCCACGCAAACTTTCGGCAAGGTTCTCATTGTTCACCAGTTTGTTAATACCGTCCAGCGTCTGATCCAGGTTGTTGACGATTTTATCAAACGGTATTTTCTGGAACTTATCAATCACCTGGCTGAGCGTCTTCCTTAACTCTTCCATGTCTGTGGGTGCAACGGGCAATTCCGTGTAACGCGCGTCCAGTCCCCGCAGCGACTCGGGTATGTTGGGGAAAAGGTCCAGTGCCACAAAGAGGCGACCCGTGACAATGCTTTGCATTTGCAACTGGGCTTTGAGTCCACTTTTTTGGAGTTTGGAATACATGTCTCCGCTTTGGATACCCTTGCCAAATCGCTCCGCCTTACTTTGCTCAATGGCAAGCAGCACTTTGACGTACGTTTCCATATTGGTGGTGTTGACCACCAGGCTGATGTCGCGCACGCTGCCCACCCGTACCCCGCGAAAACTAACCGGTGCGCCAATATCCAAGCCATCCACCGCGCCGGGGAAAAACGCGACGAAGGTATTGGTTTTTTTAAATAGGCTGCCGCTGCCAAAAACCAGCAGGCCGCTGAGGGCCAATATAATGGCCCCAATGACGAAGGCACCGATGACGGTGGGGTTTGCTTTGGATAACATACGAGTGTTTCGCTTTTTTTACTGGGGTGTTGCGTCTAAACGCCTTGTGCCATGCCGCGCGTCAAAAAGTTACGCACGACCGGATTGTCAGTTTCCGCTAAAATTTTCTTAGGATCGCCTTGGGCAATCATGGTTTTTTCTGTTGCGTCAAGAAATACAGAGTTATTACCAATGGCAAAAATGCTGGCCAATTCGTGCGTAACAATGACGACGGTTGCGCCGAGACTATCGCGCAATTCTAGAATCAAGTCGTCCAGCAGCTTGGCACTAATGGGGTCAAGTCCCGCCGATGGCTCGTCGAAAAAAAGAATCTCCGGGTCCAGCGCCATTGCCCGTGCCAGCCCGGCGCGTTTGCGCATGCCGCCGCTGATTTCCGACGGGTAATAATCTTCAAATCCCGCCAACCCCACGAGCGCGAGTTTTAGCGAAACCAGTTCCTGAATTTCCTTCGTGTGCAAATCGGTGTATTGCTCCAGCGGCAACGCAATGTTTCCCGCCAGCGTCATGGAACTCCACAATGCGCCACTCTGGTAAAGAATGCCAAAGCGCCGCATGATCTGTTCACGCTCAATTTGCTCGGAATGCCAGAAACTTACGCCGTTGTATAAGACACGGCCTCTTTCCGGTTCCTGCAACCCCACCATGTGCCGCAGCAACGTACTCTTGCCGCAACCGCTGCCGCCCATGATGACAAAAATATCGCCACGGTTGATGGTGAAATTCAAATCGTGCTGAATGACGCGGTCGCCATAGGCCATCAAGAGGTCTTCAATGACGATGTGGGGTTCGGCTGCCATAAAAACACTTTATCCGCAGTTGCGTAATCTGCGAATAGTCTTTCTGTCCTATATATTAAGCACACTCACAATGATCGTAATAATAGAGTCGGCAACGATAATACTCACAATACCCGTCACCACAGCGGAGGTCGTAGCCGCGCCGACCGCAGCGGAACTGCGCCCGCACTGAATCCCGCGGAGACAGCCAGCAACCGCAACCAGCACACCAAACACCACACTTTTGGCAACGCCGATCCAGATGCTGGTCAGCCCCATACTGGCGGCCGTTTGGTGAAAATATTCCGAGGGCGTAATGTCAAACATGTAAATGCTGACGAGCGC
>DNPO01000420.1:8557-9058 GCA_003501375.1 Candidatus Sumerlaeota bacterium
GAAAAACCCATTGTTTTCAGCGCGTCAATTTCTTCATTGACCTGCATGGTGCCCAGTTGCGCCGCGAACGATGCGCCCGTCCGCCCTGCCATAATAATGCCGGGCATCATCGCGCCCATCTCGCGTGCCATACCGACCGCTACTAGGTTAGCCACATAAATTTCCGCGCCAAACATTTTCAGTTGGAGTGCGCCGACAAACGCCAAAATCAAACCAATGAGCACGCTGATCAACGTTACCACCGGAAGCGCCTGCGCACCGCACTCCTGAATATTGAGCATGAAATCGCGCATGCGGAAGCGGGCTTTACCATGCATCAACTGAGCGCATGCCACCACGGCCTCGCCGATGAAGCCCAGAATTTCTGCGACGGAATTACAAAACTCCACCGCGTCATCGCCAACGCGGTGCAAGAACCAGTCTTTTGCTTCCGGCGGCGGTTGTTTGCGCCGGGGAACCGCCGTGGCAAGATGCAGCATTTTTTGAACGCCAACGGGCAAG
>DNPO01000431.1:0-4423 GCA_003501375.1 Candidatus Sumerlaeota bacterium
CCATCGGGACGCACATGATCCACTTTGTTCCCCGCGACAACATGGTGCAGAAGGCCGAGTTCAACAAGAAAACCGTAACGGAATACGAGCCAACACACAATCAGGCAAACGAATACAGCGAACTGGCGCGCAAGATTATTGAAAACCAGAACTTCGTTATTCCTAAGCCCCTTACGATGGATCAGTTGGAGCAAATGGTGGTGAAATACGGCTTGTCCGACTAAAACTGAATCAGAATGGAGCGAATAATTATGAAAATGATCAGAGCGATTTTACGCCCCGAAGCCGCTGACGGTGTGGCGGAGGCTTTTTCCGACGCGGGATTTCATTCCATGACGAAAATCAACGTCTTCGGACGCGGTAAACAGAAGGGGATCACCGTTGGTTCCACCCACTACGACGAACTGTCTAAGACGATGGTCATGGTCGTGGTGGAGGACAACGATGTGGATGAGATTATCAAATTGGTGAAGTACAAAGCGTACACGGGCAACTTTGGTGACGGCAAAATTTTTATCACTTCGGTCGATGATGCGTACACGGTGCGCACGGGAGCCAAGGGACTTTAAGGCGGGTACTCTTATGAAAGAAATCATTGCAATCATCCGGCCCAAAAAAGTGGGAGCGACCAAGGAAGCCTTGGAAAAACTGGGGTTCCCGAGCCTCACAGCCGTTTCCGTTATCGGACGCGGTCGGCAGCGTGGGATCGCTGCTGAGATGGGGTATGACTTTGATCTGCACCCGGAACTGCTGGGACAGGGCAAATCCGGTGGGATGAAATACATTCCCAAGCGCATGCTCACTGTCGTAGTTAGTAATGAAGAGGTCGATCAGGTCGTGGACACCATCATCAAGGTTAACCAGACGGCCCAGATCGGCGATGGAAAAATATTTGTGTGCCCGCTGGATAATGCTGTGCGCGTGCGCACCGATGAATCCGGTAACGAGGCTCTCGTATAAAGAGAAGCAACCCAGGAGGGACAAATCATGCCTTACCATGAATTTGAATGTAGCAAGTGCATCCCGGAACGGAAAAAGCACGCGGTGGTCAAGGGGCCGGGCGAGACATTGGCCGACGCCCTGCCCGCTGGATACCTCAATACCATTCCGGGATCGATTTCAGAACGCGGTTGCGCGTATTGCGGGGCCAAGCATGTGATCGGCACGCCGATGAAGGACGTGATCCATCTGAGCCACGGCCCGGTCGGATGCACCTACGATACGTGGCAAACCAAGCGTTATATCAGCGACAATGACAACTTTCAGTTGAAGCATACCTTCGCCTCGGACATGAAGGAAAAGCACGTCGTCTTCGGCGCGGAAAAAATGCTCAAGCAAAATATTATCGAGGCATTCAAGGCCTTTCCGAACATGAAGCGCATGAGCATTTATCAGACCTGCGCTTCAGCGTTGATTGGCGATGATATTCACGCGGTGGCTGCGGAAGTGATGGAAGAGATGCCCGATGTGGACATCTTCGTTTGCAACTCGCCTGGTTTCCGCGGGCCGAGCCAGTCTGGCGGTCACCATACCATTTGTATCGCGTGGTTCAAGGAAAAGGTTGGAACGGTCGAGCCGAAGATTACCAGCGACTACGTTATCAACTACGTGGGCGAGTACAACATTCAGGGCGATCAGCACGTCATGGACGACTTCTTCAAACGCATGGGCGTCCAAGTGCTTTCGACTTTCACGGGCAACGGTTCCTATGATGAATTGCGTTCGATGCACCGGGCGCATCTGAACGTTTTGGAGTGTGCGCGTTCTTCCGAGTACCTCTGCAACGAACTGCGCGTGAAGTACGGTATTCCGCGCTTGGACATCGACGGGTTCGGTTTTGAGCCGCTGTCATTGTCGCTTCGCAAGGTGGGGCTGTTCTTCGGCATCGAAGACCGTGCCCAGAAAATTATTGATGAAGAAACGGCTCGCTGGAAACCGGAACTCGATTGGTACAAAGCGCGTCTCACCGGTAAGAAGGTGTGCCTGTGGCCGGGCGGTTCCAAACTCTGGCACTGGGCACATGTGATCCATGAAGAGTTCGGCGTTGAAGTCGTTTCTGTTTACACAAAATTCGGGCATCAGGGCGATATGGAAAAGGGTATTTCTCGCGTGGAAGAAGGCGCGCTCGCTATCGACGATCCGAACGAATTGGAAGGGATGGAAGCGTTGGAAACGCTGAAACCGGACATCATTTTCACAGGGAAACGTCCTGGTGAGGTTGCAAAAAAAGTACGTGTTCCCTACCTTAATGCGCACGCATATCACAACGGCCCCTGGAAGGGGTTTGAAGGATGGGTGCGGTTTGCACGCGATATTTACAACGGGATTTTCTCGCCCATGCACAAACTGGCCTTCCTGGACATCAGCAAAGATGAGATTCCGACGGACAAGGGATTTGAAACGGCGCGTATGATTTCCGACGTAAATCTCAGCGAAGAAATTCGTTCTTCCACGACCCTGCGGGAATATACCGGTAAGTTTGATTGCGTGGGGGAAATACTCAAAAAAACAGACTATCCCAATTTCGAGCCGGAGCCTGTCGGCGCGCTATAGAAGGGAGAAAATAAAAAATGGCGGATACGATGAAATCTAAAATGGAACAACTGCTGGATTATATTATGAAGCATTGCCTCTGGCAGTTTCACTCCCGCGCTTGGGACAGAAAAGACCAGAACGAGGGCATTTTGAGCCGTACCACGCAACTCTTGTGCGGGGAACCTATCAAACTCGAAACCCCGGCGGATCGTTGCTATTGGGTGGATGCTCAGTGTTTGGCTGATGTGTACAAGGAACGATTCACCTGGATTAATGAGATGCCCAAGGACGAGATAAAACAACTCATGAAGGAACTGCACGAGCGGCTGGATTACCTTACCATTACCGGATCGCTCAATCTGGAACTGACGGACCAACACTACTAGGAAGGGACAGAATCATGTCTTGTGAATTGCACGAAAAACCCCGCGTGGGCACCATCGATCCGATTTTTACCTGCCAACCTTGCGGCGCTCAGTTCGCCAGCATTGGCATCAAGGATTGTATCGGGATTGTACACGGCGGACAGGGGTGCGTGATGTTTGTCCGCCTCCTCATCTCGCAGCACCTCAAGGAGAGTTTTGAAATTGCTTCGTCGTCCGTCCACGAAGACGGCGCTGTTTTCGGCGCGGTCAAACGCGTCGAAGAAGCGGTGGACGTTCTCCTGATGCGCTACCCCGCCATCAAGGTAATTCCTATCATCTCGACGTGTTCAACCGAAGTTATCGGCGATGACATCGACGGGGTGGTGACTAAACTTAACGCGGGGCTGCTGAAGGAAAAATATCCCAACCGGGAAGTCCACCTCATCCCGATCCACACGCCCAGTTTCGTCGGCAGCATGATAACCGGGTACGATCTGGCGGTGAAAGATTTCGTCGAATACTTCGCGAAAAAGAGCGAACCGAACAACAAGATCAACCTGATCACGGGTTGGGTCAATCCCGGGGATGTAACCGCGCTCAAACACCTGCTGGCAGAGATGCAAATCGACGCAACGGTGTTATTCGAAATCGAAAACTTCGACTCGCCCCTGATGCCGTATGGCAACTTCGTCTCCCACGGCGACACAACTATTGCGGACTTGGTGGACACGGCCAACGCAACCGGTACCATTGCGCTCAATCGCTACGAAGGCGGAAAAGCGGCCCAATATCTGGAGAACGAATTCGATGTTCCGTGCATCATCGGCCCGACACCGATTGGTATTCGTAACACAGATACTTTCCTGGCCAACCTGAAAAAGATGACTGGGAAACCGATCCCCGAATCGCTCGTTCACGAACGCGGTATTGCGCTGGACGCCATTGCCGACGTGGCGCACATGTTCCTTGCCGACAAGAAGGTCGCCATCTACGGCAACCCCGATCTGGTGATTGGGCTGGCGCAATTCTGCCTCGACTTGGGAATGAAACCCAAACTTCTGTTGCTGGGAGACGACAACGCAAGTTATCCGAACGATCCCCGTCTCAAGGAACTCCAAGACAATGTTGCTGATGACATGGAGATTATTACCAACGCGGATTTGTGGGAACTGGACAAACGCCTCAAGGAGGGAACGTTGGAACTCGACCTCATTCTGGGCCATTCCAAAGGACGGTTTGTTTCCATCGACAACAACGTTCCAATGGTGCGCGTGGGCTTCCCCACTTACGACCGGGCTGGGTTGTATCGCCATCCTGTGGTGGGATACGCAGGCGCGATCTGGCTGGCGGAGCAAATGGCAAACACCCTGTTCGCCGACATGGAATACAAGCACGTCCGCGAGTGGAGCCTTAACGTTTGGTAACGAACCGCAAACCTCGACTCTCGCAAAGCCGCAAAGAGCGCAGAGAACTTCAAAAGCGGCAATAAAACCCAATGAAACATGGATAAACAGGATGCACAG
>DNPO01000431.1:4728-4976 GCA_003501375.1 Candidatus Sumerlaeota bacterium
GGAGAACACGAAAATGTCGGAAACAGTAAAACTTGTGAACGGCATTATTTTCAATGGCAACGTAGGCGAACTCTATTACTTCGCCTACGGCCCCAACATGAACCCGAAACAAATAGCGGAACGTTGCCCCAGTGCCAAAGCGATAGCCGTGGCAAAACTTCCCCATTACCGCTTGGCCTTTTTCGGTAACTCCAAGGTTTGGGATGGTGGCATGGAAACGGTCATCCCCGATCCAAACCACGACGTTT
>DNPO01000431.1:5224-5573 GCA_003501375.1 Candidatus Sumerlaeota bacterium
ACCACGACGTTTGGGGCGTGATTTATGAACTGACCGGTTCGGCTGGCAATCGACTGGACACCTGGCAAGATGCGCGGCAGGACGGAACGGGAGCGTACTTTAACTACCCCATTCGGATTACCGATACCGCCGGGGTGGAGCGTATCGTTCTTTTCTATAAAAAAGATATATCAGACGAGCCGCGAATCCCCAGCAGCGAATTTTTGGATTTCATTATCCAAGGCGCTGTCGCGAACGCTTTGCCCGCTGAATACATTGAGGAATTGCGCCAGATCGAATCGAAGCCGGCGGAATACGCAGTTCCAAAGCGCAAGAATTTTGGGCGGGAACTTTTGGCGGAAATATCCTG
>DNPO01000231.1 GCA_003501375.1 Candidatus Sumerlaeota bacterium
GGAAACTGAAACGCGCGAAGGATTTTCAGAAGTAACCGTGGCAGAATTGCCCGAAGTTTTGCGTGAGGCTTGCACTCGCGCGGGTTGGACAACGCTGACTCCTGTACAGGCAAAGTCGATTCCGTATTTCATGGCCAAGCGTGACCTGATGGTGCAATCGCGCACGGGCAGCGGAAAAACGGGCGCGTTTGTGCTGCCGATTTTGGAGCGCATCGACATGTCGCGCCCCACGTGCCAGGCGCTCATTTTAACGCCCACGCGCGAACTTGCCCGTCAGGTTGCGGAAGCGGCACATACGCTTGCAGGCGATGTCGGCTTGCGCGTTGCAGCGGTATTTGGCGGGGTGGATTTTCGCCCGCAGTTGGAAGCGTTTCGCTTGGGAGCGCACATTGTGGTGGGCACGCCCGGTCGTGTGCTCGACCACTTGATGAGCGGTGCGTTGTCGCTCAAAGACCTGCGGATTCTGGTGCTGGACGAGGCCGACCGCATGTTGTCGATGGGCTTTTATCAGGACATGCGCCGCGTGCGCTCGTTCATGCCGCGTGAGAGCGTGAATTCCTGCCTGTTCTCCGCCACCTTCCCGCCCTATGTGTTGTCGCTCGCGCGCGAGTTTCTGCGCGATGCGGAAATGCTGAGCCTGAGTCACGACCAGTTGCACGTGGCGGAAACTGAGCATGTTTTTTATAACGTGCCGCCCATGGACAAAGACCGTGCGCTCGCGCAAATTATCGAGATTGAAAACCCCACGTCGGCCATTATTTTCTGCAACACGAAAAGCCGCACGCACTATATCACCGTAGTGCTGCAACGCTTTGGTTACGACGCCGCCGAGATCAGCGCAGACATTGGGCAGAAGGAGCGCGACGAAGTGATGGAGCGCGCTCGCAACGGCTCGCTGCGCTTTTTGGTTGCGACGGACATTGCCGCGCGTGGAATCGACATTCCGAACCTTTCACACGTTGTTCAATACGAACCGCCGGACGACCCGGAAAATTATATCCACCGCGCGGGACGCACTGGTCGCAATGGCGCGGCGGGTGAAGCCATCACGTTGGTGGAAGGCATGGAAAAATTGCAATTTGTTCGCATGACCAAGCGCCTCGGCGTCGAGGTGACGGAGCGTCCGTTGCCCACGCAGGAAGAGGTAGAGGACGTGGTGGCTCAACGCGTCACCGCTCTGCTCGAAGCGCGTCTGCGTGACCGGGACAAGTTGCAGATCGAGCGCATGCGCCGATTCTATCCCTTGGCCAAGGGTCTCGGCGAAAACGATGAAGAACTCGATTTGGTTGCAATGCTGATCGATGACTATTACCAGAACGCAATCCACGGCTCTCTCGTGCTCCCCGAACCAACCGTTGTTGAAAAGAAAACCAGCAGTGATGGCAACGGAAAAAGTAAACCGCGCGCACGGAGTCGGCAGAGAAGATAACCGCCAGGAATAAAAAATGGGGTGCATCCGCGCAGATGCACCCCACCCAATATCCGAATTCCGGAGGCTTCGAGCGCGGCGCGCGCTTTGCTGGTTTTGAGGCTGGAAATATTACCAATAACAACAATGCCGTCCGGTTGTAAAGCAGGGGTCAGCACGTCATCTGCGTAAAAAAGTGAATATTTCGCCGTCTATCGCGTCGCTCAAAACAAGGCGCGCCACGGGATTTTTTCGAACTGACATGAACTTTACCCTTGCACATGGTCGATTTTGCCAAAAACAAAACCTGAGAGATTTTTTCAACATCCCGCTAACAATCCAGCATGGTTTTTCCATCGCCGCACTGATCGTAGAAGTCCTGCGTAAAATCCTCAACCGCCTGATCTGTTACTTCATGATCCAACAATTGCACCAGCACATCTGGCGACGCCGTAATCGCACCGATCCCATGCTGACATAAACTCAGAATCTGCTGCGAATTTTTAAAACTGGCGGCAATCACATCACACTCCAGTTGGTGTACGCGAAACATATCATGAATGGAACGGGCCACCTGCACCCCATCCGCACCCAGATTATCAATGCGGTTCACGTACGGAGCGGCGTAACGTGCCCCCGCCTTTGCCGCAACAAACGCTTGCATGGCCGTATAAATCGCAGTTGCTGTAATCTTCTTCACCCCGTCTCTGGACAGCAAACGCATAGCCTTGATGCCTTCACCAGTGACAGGAATCTTGATGTAAGTATTTTCACCCAACCGCTTTAGAACATACTGCGCCTCCTGTACAATTTGCTCCGCCGTCAGAGATATCGCCTGAACGTGCAATTCCGCATTCCGCGGTAAAAAACGACGAATTGCCAACAGCGTGTCCCATGGTTTGTCGGTTTCGCGCTTCAAAATTGTCGGATTTGTGGTAACGCCATCGCATGGGAATGTGTCATACATTCGGCGAATGTTGTCCAAATTTGCATCATCAATCAGCATCAACATAACATCTTCCTCTTTAACCTCGAAATTTACAGAGAAGCAGGGCTCGCAGAAAACATCCTGTCGGTCACCCCTCCGCCACACCAGCTAAAGATAGTCTAAATGGAATATTTTTTCAATATTTTATCCTAAAAATGATATTTATTTCCATTTTAAAGCAAAAACGCTTCATATTTGTAACCTTGCATGAGTAGAGGAGCGACGCGGTATTTTTTACCGTAGCACAAAATTAGGTTTTTGTGGGTTTTAGTTTTGTTAATGTTCGTAAGCGCATCAGCTTCCCACTTTTCCCTCCATTTGATTCCTCAGCAACTATTTCAGGGGGAAAACAACTTCGAAATTCTTCCCTTAGAGCCTGTGTGAGAAGTAGGTGTGTTCAGCCTCTTCAAAAAAATAAATCCATCCTTTGTCTTGACAATTGGGTTTTCACCTGCCAACATAGTAGATTGTAGTAGGCGGCCGATGCCACAAGATGACGCTGACTTGGCCGCTGCTTTTTACGAAGCCCTGGATTCCCGAGGGAGAGCGCCGGTGCAATGCCGGATGCCCGTGTTGTCCTTGATTCAGCGTAACTCCTCCCACCCATACTCATAGCCTGCGTCTTTGCCGCGCCCTGAGCCGTTTCTCACGCGTAATCGGTTTATTGTTGCATTCCACCGATTTTTTCGCGCGGGGCCATTGGCTTATTCCCGCTGTCCTGTCCGCATGCTCAACTCACATTCCCCACAGGGGAACCAAGGATTATTATGACCAATGTTTCATTTGCAGAACTCGCTTTAGTAGAACCCATTCAGCGCGCCATCGCGGCGTTGAATTACATCACGCCCACGCCGATTCAGGCACAGGCGATCCCTCATCTGTTGGACAATAAAGACCTGCTGGGTTGCGCCCAAACGGGTACCGGCAAGACTGCCGCGTTTGCCCTGCCGATTCTTAACACACTGACCACCAATCGTAAACCGGTTATGTCACGCCATCCCCGCGCTCTGGTGCTCAGCCCCACTCGCGAACTGGCCGTGCAGATCAGCGACAGTTTCCGCGCCTATGGCAAGTTTCTCCGTCTCAGCCACACGGTTGTTTACGGCGGCGTGAGCCAGCGTACGCAGGTGCATGCGCTCAATCGCGGTGTGGACATTCTGGTTGCTACGCCCGGTCGTTTGATGGACTTGATGAACCAGAAGTACATCAATCTTTCCAAGGTGGAAATCTTTGTGCTGGACGAAGCCGACCGCATGCTGGACATGGGTTTCATCCGCGACATTCGCAAAATCATCACGACGATTCCCGCAGAACGCCAGACGGTGTTCTTCTCTGCTACTATGCCCCCGGAAATTCAGCGCTTGGCCGATGAACTCTTGAGCGACCCCGTTCGCGTTCAGGTCACGCCCAGCCACTCCACCGCCGAGCGCGTGGAGCAGAAGGTCATGTTCGTTGAAAAATCGAATAAGTCCGCTCTTCTCAGTGAATTGCTGAAGGACGAGAGCATCAATCGCGCACTGGTTTTCACGCGTACCAAACACGGTGCCGATCGTCTTTCGATGCAGTTGGAGCGTCTCGATATCGTATCGGAAGCCATCCACGGTAACAAGTCGCAGGCTGCCCGTTCCAAGGCGCTGGACAAGTTCCGCACCGGACGCGTGCGCGTGTTGGTTGCAACGGACGTTGCCGCTCGCGGCATCGACGTGGACGGCATCACGCACGTCATCAACTACGATCTGCCGAACGAACCGGAAAGTTACATCCACCGTATCGGCCGTACCGGTCG
>DNPO01000283.1:0-17608 GCA_003501375.1 Candidatus Sumerlaeota bacterium
ATCATAGCGGGAGGACCGCAGACGAATAGTTCTGCTCCTGACGCCAATTGCGATTCAACCAGGCGGGTAACAAAACCTTTTTCACCCCGGGAACCATCTTCCGTGGCGAGCAAAACCTGATCCGTTACCGCATCCAGTTTGTCCATCAGCATGAAATCAGAGGCCTTGCGCGAACCATAGCAAAAGGTGATCTTGCCCGCAGGCACCCCAGCCACTTGTGCTTCCTGTTTCATCACACGTGCCAGATTGTACAGCGGGGCAACGCCAATGCCGCCCGCAACCAACAACACATCTTTGCCGGGTATCCAGACAAACGGATTCCCCAGCGGGCCGATTGCCTCAACCACGGCACCGGGACGACGCTGACTGAGCAAACGTGTACCTTCTCCGTGAATGCGCATGAGGAAGTCAATCTCACCCAGATTAGGGCGGATTTCGCAAATGCTGATCGGACGCGGAAGCAACGGTGCAGTGGAGTCCAACGGACGCAAATTAAAAAACTGCCCGGGACGGGCGGATTTTAAGCAAGCAGCGGGCGCGCGAAACGTGAGCATAAAAACCTCAGCGCTTTGCGGGACGCACTGCACTAATTCCAATGATATTTTTTCTTTCTTACACATAGCATCTCCAGGGAAAAATGAAACAATGGTGCGAAAAAGGGGAATTAAAGAATAGGACGGGGGTTTCTCATCCTAATCATTCCCGTTTTTTATCCAGGCGGCCAGCCAAAAACCCGGCCTCCCAGCAGGTGAACATGAACATGAAATACGGTTTGTCCCGCATCGGCATTGCAATTGAAAACCAAACGATAACCATCGTCACTGAGGTTTTCTGCGTGAGCGATTTTTTTTGCCGCCAAAACCAAGCGCCCCATCAGCCCTGCATTTTCCGACTCCAAATCGTTCAGGGTAGGAATATGCAAACGGGGAATAATCAGAATATGTGTGGGTGCCTGCGGATTGATGTCGCGAAATGCTACACAATCTGCATCTTGATAAACGATATTAGCGGGGATTTCCCCCGCAATAATTTTACAAAATAGACAATCCGTCATTGTCATTTTCCTCCGTTAGCACTGCTACTTTGGGGGTCTGTTTTCATTCGGCTTTTCAATTCCTTCCAGCCACGCACCATACCCACATCTACCTCGGGGCCGGTTTCACAATCCGCCCAAATTGACCAGTGTTGCTGCATAACCTGCCAAGCGGCTTCGGAATTTTGTACATTAAACTCAGTACCGATCTCTTTCAAAATCGCCTTGGAAAGTTCAACAGGGGTCATGTTGCCCTGGCGCCCCTGCAACAAACGCTCCCAATGGTCGCTTTCGTCTTGCATTTCCTTGCTGGCTTTCGGATCCCCCGCCTGCACAATTGCTTGCGCAGTCAATCCCCAGGATTGGATGGCCACCCAGCGAAACTGCTGAACCGACAATCGATTTTCACGCAATATCGGTTCCAGCGACAGAAAAAATGATTGTACGTCATTCAACACCGGAGTCAGTTCCACGGACGCGGTACGTAAACTTGAAAACGAATTGGTGATAGACATTTTGTCGAGCAACGGTAAATCGTCGAGCAACGGCTTGAGATTTTGACCAATGGTATCTCGCGCCTTGCAATAGCGTAAAAAAAGTTCCGCAGTAAATTCAGGAGGTTTTGCCGCGTCAAAAGGAAAATCCTTTAAAAGTGCCGGAGCCTTGTTGTTCACAAACAGGCGCACGGAATGCACCGTAAAAAATGCACGTGAAATCCCGCGGATTTCCATCCGGTAAACCAGAAAAAATACGCCAAGAATCACCACGGCCAAAACCGATGAAATCCAGATAGCATTACGGAAACGGTTGGATTTTCCATTCCCCCCGTTCTCATCGCCAGTTGTTTGGTTGTCATTATCTGCCATACACGCTCCACCTCCTCACGCTGAGGCCACCGTAGACACATTGTCCGTTCAGGATTCTCGTCCATGCTCCCGCAACCACGCATCCAACTCTTCACGAAAGTGGTGTTCTGTCAAGTCATAATGTAATGGCGTGATCGAAACTTTGTTGTGTTTCAAGACCACATCGTCATTATTTTCATCCGGTTCCGGTTCCTCCATCATGACCTTACCCACATTTCGATAAGCTCGAACTTCGCCATTTTCATGCGTCGGTTCCATTTCGTCCAGAAACATGGAGCGACTCTGCCGTGAAATGACAACCCCTCGAATTTCCGAAGACACCACATTCGGCACATTCAAATTCAACACAACACCACGCGGCAATCCACGCTGCAACACCATTTCAGCAAGGCACGCAGCCCACTCCCCTGCCGTCTCAAAATGCCGCTCTTTTTCCGTATGGCGAAAATAGTTCAGCGAAACGGCAATGGATGGTATGCCCAACATAGCGCCTTCACGTGCCGCGGCAACCGTACCGGAATACAAAATATTATTGCCAATGTTCGCACCCGGGTTGATCCCCGAAAGTACCAAGTCCGGTTTGCGATCTGCCAGCGTTAGCACGCCCAACTTCACGCAATCCGAAGGCATTCCCTCCAGCGCATGGCCCCAAAGTTGTCCATCTTTTGTCACCACGCGGTACAACATTTCCTTACAAATAGAAACAGCATGGCTCGCAGCGCTGCATTGATGCTCAGGCGCGACCACCAGTATATCACCCAGATGCGCCACGCTATCATGCAAAACGCGCAACCCAGTTGCGTTGATTCCATCATCGTTGGAAATCAAGATCAAAGGCTTCACTCAACACCCCTGTCCCGGATTGCCCGTTGTGTTATACTGAGTCCGCACCTTGGAAGCGTGATCTAAAAACGCCCCCAGCGATTCGCGATCCTTCTTGTCAATCGAGTCGCGCAAGTCGCGCAATACATCTTCGATCTGGTCAATCGCCGTCAACATTGCATCCCGATTATCGATTAAAATATCCGTCCACATGTCCACGCTGCCCATTGCAATGCGGGTGCTATCGCGAAATCCCGGTCCAGCCACGGCACGCATCATCTCTGCGGTTCCGGCAGGGTTCACCTCGGTCTGCGCCACCAGCGCCGACGCCACCAGATGCGGCAAATGACTCAGCCGCGCCACCAAGTTGTCATGTCGCGCCGGAAGCATTTCCACCGCAGTCATCCCGAGCGCCTGCCAAAAGGAACGAACAATATCCAACGCGGCATCTTGCGTACGCAAGTCCGGCGTCAGCACCACGGTTGCGCCCTCGTACAAATTAGCCCGTGCATGCTCCGCTCCACTTTTTTCCGAGCCAGCCATCGGATGCGACCCCACAAAATGTACGCCAGCGCGCGCCGTATCCGTAGCCTTCCGTACAATCGAGCGTTTGGTGCTGCCAACATCGGTAATAATTGCCCCTTCAGGCGCGGAAGCGAATGCTGCAGGAATCTGCGACAAGATGACAGAAATAGGGCCACATAACACAATAAAATCCGCATCCCGACAAGCGGCTTTCAGCGTCATTTCATACGAATCCAACGCCCCGATATTCACCGCATGCTGCAAGCGTTCTTCGTTACGGCCCACCCCAATGATTTGATTGGCCAATTTTTTGGAACGAATGGCAAGGCCCAACGATGCGCCTAATAGCCCCACCCCGGAAATGACTACTTTTTGAAACGGAAACATATAATTCCTATCATCCACGTATGAGTCTGAAACTTACGACGAATGCGCCTTGTCATCGCGCGGGTACGACCCCATCACCTTCATGAACTCGCAGTGCTGTTGAATCTCCTTCAACACTTTTTCAATGCGCATATCGGAGCAGTGTCCCAGCAAGTCCACAAAGAAAACATACTCCCACGGACGCCGCTTAGTCGGGCGTGATTCAATCTTGGTCAGGTTTATTTTGTCCCGATGGAAGGGACGCAGAATCTCATACAACGCCCCCGGCGAGTCCTTCACCGAGAACATGAGACTGGTCTTGTCGTCGCCCGTGGCTGCCGAGGCATGCCGTCCAATTGTCCAAAAGCGCGTGACGTTACCTTTGAAATCCTCAATCCCGCGCACCAGCACATTGAGTCCGTAAATTTTCCCGGCGAGTTCATGCGCAATGGCTGCGGTATTTTTGTACCGTGCAGAAGTCTTGGCCGCTTCGCTGTTGGAATCGCACTCGCGCAAGTCCACGCCAGGCAGGTTTTGCTTGAGCCAAGCGCGGCACTGCAAAAAACTCTGCGCATGCGAATACACGCGCTTGATCTCTTCTAACTTGCAATTGGACAGGAGCGACTGATGGATCGACAGCGTGATTTCGGAGCAAATAATCAAATCCGTATCGACAAAACGGTCGAAGTTTTGGTTGACGCTGCCCTCAATAGAGTTCTCAATCGGAACCACACCATAATCCACCCAACCCTTTTCACAGGCGGTGAAAACATCATCTATTGTTTTATAGGGGACGCACTCTGCAGAGGTACCAAACAAGCGCTTCGACGCCATGTGCGTGAACGTGCCTTCCGGCCCCAGAAACCCAACAGTTTGCCGTGCTTCCAAGTTCAGGCAAGCCGACATGATCTCGGCAAACACATGCCGCAATCCTTCGTTGGGAAACTTGCCCTGGTTCGCCTTGCACAAACGATCCAGCACAAGTTTCTGCCGCCCTGCATCATAAAAGTTTGCACCGCGTTTTTTCTTCTCACGCCCGATGGACAACGCCGCTTTCGCGCGCTCCCCTAACAACTCAATTATTTTCTCATCGCATTGGTCGATGATTTTCCGTTGTTCTTCAATACTCATCATTCCCCCCATTTTTACATCCCGAATATAACTCTTCGAAAAAATTCCAACCCAACAGTACTACAGCGGATTTTCCGATTCAAAAAAACGCGCTTCCACTCCAAACGTTTCCGCGACTAATTCGCCCAACCGCATAATGCCCAACCGCTCGGAGCAATAGTGCCCAAACGCCAGAAAATGCACACCCAACTCGCGTGCCAAATGGTACGCCGGTTCATCCGCGCTTCCGGTTACATAGCAGTCAATTCCCGCCTGCGCGGTGTCCAGCACATGCTCCCACGCTCCCCCCGACACCACCGCGCACGAGGTAATTTCCGCTTTACCGCACGCAAACGTTACCTTGGGTTCCGCGCCATAAAACGCAGAAGCGCGCTTGACAAATTCTTCAAACGGAACCGCAGGCAATTTTCCACGATATCCGATTTTGCGCCCCTTGTACTCGATAAATGGTTCAGGTTCCAAGAATCCCATCCCCTTGGCAAACAGCGCATTGTTCCCCACTTCAGGGTGCGCATCCAAAGGCAAATGATACCCCACAAGGGTGACATCAGCCGCCAGCAATGTTTTCAACCTACGTTTAATGTGCCCGCGCACTACACGTTCTTCGCTATCCCAGAACATACCATGATGCACCAGAATCAAATCTGCCCCCCACGCCACTGCGGACTCAAACAACTCCGCACTGGCAGAAACCCCTGTCGCCACTTTGCATACCTCGGGTTTTCCCTCAACCAACAGGCCAATAGGGAGATAATCGGAAAAGGCAGACTTTTCCAAATATTCATCCAGAAATTGAAGGATGCTATCACGCGTAACCATTTCAAAACCAATCACTTTCGACAACAATGGGCCACCACTCCCCTACCCCAAGGAACAGCAACCTTAGAACAAGATTTTTAGCAAGGAAATCGGTTTTTGGCAACCCATAAACCGCCAAGCCGCCAAGAAAAGCAGGAGAATCCAATCCACAATTTCCGAGCAAAATGCTTCAAAACCTGAAGTGGATTGCAACTATTAGCCTTACATGGATGGAAAAAACTAAACAGGAAACCGCTAATGCACACTAATGCTCGCTAATAAAACCAAACATAAAAATGACGCCCCCTTTAAAATCAAGGGAGTTTTATGTTTTATTAGCGCCCATCAGCGTCTATTAGCGGTTTAGGGGGTATGCGGTTGACCTGCTATCGCACCTGCATCATCACGCATTTCAGGTAGTGGGTTTCGGGCATTTCGAGCAGAACCGGATGATCCACCGGAGCGCCATGTTGCGACAAAATCCGCACCGAACGCTGAGCCGACCGCGCCGCGCGTTTCAGCATTTCGACAAAATCGTCCATTCCCACTGGCTGCGAGCACGATGACGAAATCACATAACCGCCCGGTACCACGCTCTTGAAGGCCTCGCGATTCAGTACACCATACAATTCCAAGGCTTTGGCAGCCATCCCACGCGTTTTCGCCAAACCCGGCGGATCAATGCACACCACATCGTACTTATCGCCACGCTTGAGCACATTTTCTACCGACGCACACTCGAACTTGCACACCGCGTCATCGCCCTCAATATTTCCATTGAGCGCCGCATTTTTACGTGCCCACTCCAACGCCGGAGCCGATGTGTCCACCGCCAGCACCGACGCCGCACCTGCCTTCAACGCACGGCATGCCCACTGGCCCACGTAGCAATGTCCATCAAAAACGCGCTTGCCTTTCGCCACCGCGTCCAGCAGCCGCGTGTTCTCGCGTTGATCCAGAAACAACCCTGTTTTCTGCCCCTGCTTCAGCGAAAAACTCAGCCGCACGCCATTGAACTCCACCTCCTGCGTCTCGGGCATTTCGCCCCAGAGCAACGCTTCCTGGCGAAAGTCAAGCGACACGCAACTCACACCGTCTTGCTCCAGAAAAATCTTCGCCAGCGTTTCCGCGTGCTGCCGATAAAAGACACACGAGGTTTTCACACTCACCACCGCGCCAAAGCGATCCGCAACCAAGCCTGGCAGGTAGTCGCTCTCACCATACACCCAACGATACGTATCACAACCGGGATAAAAACGGTGGCGCATCTCCAACGCATCCATAATCCGCCCCCGCAAAAACGCTTCGCCGCTCACCTCGGAAGGATTACGATCCAGCATGCGTACCGCGATGCCCCCCTCCACCTGATAAAATCCACGCCCAATTAAGCGTTTTTCGGCAGAAAAAACATCCACTACATCGCCGTCTTCCAGTTCGGGCAACGCCTCAAATTCATTGCGGTAGGCCCACAAATGCCCGCGCAACAAACGGCGGTCTTCTTTAGATTTCAGCATGAGACGAGGAACGACAAAAGTTGTCATGGTGGTGAATATTCGCTTACTATTGGGATGTAGGACTCTTGCCCCTTAAATATCCACAGGGGAACCGCGCCCCACAGAATTCAGGGGGGATTTCAGCATGAACTGGGAGAAAAACCAAGAAGAAAAATAACGCATGCACCTAAACAAACCGGATTATTTGTCCGTATTTCGTTTGTACACCCGGATAAAAGAATTTTCGAAAACGGGAGTCTGAGTATTTGGCGATACCGATGTAAATTCAATGAGGTATTGATAATCTGATGCAGGCCGGATCGGCGAAGTCAACATCCGGTCGCGCAAGCGCAACCATCTTTTGTTGTCCCCCAGAAAATTCCCAGTAAGAATAGACCGCCGCGGCGTAGACTCATCGAGAAGATCAATCCCGTACAATTCCAGAAGTTCTTTGACAATGGCTTCCGAAAATTGCGGCGCATAAATAAAAAACTGCGTAAGGTCAAAATCAGACGTTGTTTTCAAATTGCTGACGAGATGCACATATAAACCATATTGCGTGAGAACGGATGTCCCAGCCGGAACATTTTCTTTCAACCAATCACATGCTTCTTTCTCCGGGGTGCATTCCTTGTCCCCACGCACCAAGTGCAGAATTTCCTTTCCAGATGCGGAAATTGTCCCAGGAATATTTTGCAGGCGATTCCAATCACGCGCTACCCAACGATCCAACGGCTGGTCCTTCCAGGTAAAGCGACCTTGAGCAAAAAAATTGAGCATTTTTCCTTCATACATGGATTGAAAGGGGGCATTGTGCCATTGAATTTTCCCCGCAGGAAAGGCGCACAGTATCACAGAAAACAAGAGCAAGCCCACTAAAACAAACTTGGGAATATGTCGATGGTATGATACAGCCACAATAGAAATTGCAATACCACTCAGCATCAACAAGGGGGACTGGAACACAAACAGTCCCGAACGGTTTTCCTCACTGCCGCATGGCCCAAAAGCAATCCAAGTCATCATAAGAAGAACACCGCCAATTGCCGATCCAAAAAATAACGCCTTACGCTTTCCACTGTACTCCAACCCAATCTGCCCCAATGCCCAGAGCCACACCAGGGCAAAAAGTGGAGAACTGATGGAAAGCCTCCCTGCCCAAAGCAACAAAATGTAGCCTATCGCCCATGCACGCTCCTGCCAGCGCCCGGTTCGTCCGCCCAAAACAGAAAAAGTCAGATTGGTCAGCAACAGGCAATACATGATATTTTCAAATCGCAACGGAAGCGACATATTGGCGGCAGTCCCCCATTGCGTTTCCACACACACGGCATACATAAGCCAAATTCCAAAACCCAAACAAGCGCACAGCGCATTCAACGCTCGCAAAGGGAACTTATGTGCTGACGGACTAAAAGACAGCAAGAAAAGAGCGACAACTTGCGCGAGATAATAAAGGGGGGTAAAATAATGGTCGGTAAAAAGAAACATGGAATGCCAAGTGCATGACCGCATGAGCGCCCAATAATAGACACCACCATGAACAGGAAAGAATCCCAATCGTTCCATCCCTCCCGTGATAGCGCCCAATAAAACCGGGGCTGTTATGAGCAAACCTGAATACCAACGCAACCACGACTGCGGGGAACCTCGTCTTTCCCAATAGTACAGGGCAAACATCCCCAAATATAGGGGACTCCATAAAATAAAAGTAATGGGATGAAGCCAAACAATAAAAACCCATAACGCAAAAGACCACTTCCGAAAACCAAATAAAAGAAGTGCAATCGAAGCTAACAGCAAAAGAGGAGCACACATGCCAGATATCCCAGACGGGGAAAGGCTATAAGCGGAGAGGTGTATTGGTACCCAATAAATAAAAAATACAGACAGAAAAGATATCCATCGTCTGCGCGTAGCCGCAAATACCAGCCAAGAAAACCCAACTCCAAAAATTGTCCTATATAGGAGCAAAACAATTGCACACGCCGTATCAAACTCGAAACCAATTTTGACCAAAGCAACGGTCAGCATCGGTCCCGCTGTCCGGTTCCCCTTGATATAATGCGCAAAAGCAGGATTAACATGCTGCGTGCCATCCGCAAGAATCTGTCGAGCAAAAGGCTGGAAATCCGTCACACGGTCTATAGATCCACGCGTAAATTGGGAACGAAATTCTCCATCAGCAAGAGACATAACAAGAGAAACCAACACCGACAGCGCCAAACAAGCAAACAAAGTACAGGTAACGGATAAACGCGAAGGAGATGGTTCACCCACTGATAATATTGCCTTTTGTTCTAAAATCATCGTTCCCCCTTAAACCTTCCCTTTGTTATCCTCAATATATTTGGGATTCTCCCGCACCGGATACGGCAGGGTGGAATAGCGCGCACCAAAATCCATGTAGTCCGTGATAAAATCTTTGTCCACTGCCACGATGCAACTGGGGTGCCGTTTGGAAAAATGATGGAAATGCCGCATCCGCTCGACAATTTTTGCAAGCGGTTCTTCACGGACGTTGCCGAACGAGACGGGGTTCATTGAACATCCGGTTACGTCGCCATAGGGCGCTATGTGGATTTTTTCAAACCCGGCGGGACACCCGACCTTTAAGTCGAGGTTTACATCGTAGTCGCTGCGCAGATCCGGGTTGGCGTTGTAGAGCGCGCGAAGTTTAACCCAAAATTCCTCGTCGAACAGTTCTTCATGCTGGCCTTCCGCGCGGCCCATGGCGCACATGAGATTGACGGTAACGCCCACCCCTTTTTCCCTCGCAAATTTAACAATGTCCAACGTTTCCTGAAAACGCGATTTGGCTGTCGCCACCGGCAGAAATACATCCATCCCGTGCCGTTTACAAATCTCGATCCCCTGCATCACCTTGTCAAAATGCCCCTGAAACCCGCGCAGTTTGTCATTCTCCGCCGGGTCCAGGGAATTCAGGCTGAAATTGATCAGGAACACGCCTTCCCGCTTGAGGTTAACCACCAACTCTTCCGTAAGAGAAATCGCGTTGGTGGTGATGGTAACAATGTGTTTTTTCGGTTCGAGAATGCGGATGATATCGAAGAACTGGGGGTGCAGCAAAGGCTCGCCGCCAAACACCACGGAACTGAATGCTCCCAGCGCTTTGGCTTGCTTCCATGTATTGCGAATTTCGTCAAGCGATAGGAGCGGCTGTCCTTCGCGATAAAACTTGGAAGCATAGCAAAACTCGCAATTTGACTGGCACTCCGGCGTAATGGAAAACTCGCAAATACGCAACGTCGGCTTGCGTAACACCAGAGTGCGAAAATAGCCACGGGCAATGTTCGCAAGGATCGCCGGACGGTATCGGATCTTATTAATTAGACGGAAAATTCGGATGTTGATTTGTTACTACTTTTTCAGGTTTTTAACCTCAACCTTCCATTTCGGATCACTTTTGCACAAACCACATTGCTCTCCACCGGTAAACATTGTCGCAGCCTCTGAATCACCTCTGAGTTGCCATTTTAACCAGGCGACCGCCGCAACCGAAAAGGCACCGCCGTGGGGGGCTCCAAATGTTCCGCCATGCCCCACCTCCTGGCTTGCCAGGACAGCGGGAACTTTGGTGATCCGGGAAAAATCATCCGCACCGTTTGGATAAGCCATGTCACTTTTCCCACCCAAAATATACAGAATGGGCGCATGCAATTGATCCAGCGTTTCCTTTTTCACTGCTGGCATGGTAAGCCCACCGCCACCGGGAGGCGCTCCGTTAAAAACCCCGCTATCGCACAATACTGTAGCGGTAATACGCGGATCAGTCGATACTTCCAGCGCCTGCAAACCGCCAAGCGAGTGTCCCATAACAACTACTTTTGTTACGTCGATTTTGCCTTTGTAAATGCTGCCATCCGATTTGTTTTGCGCGATAATCCAATCCAACGCTTCGAGTAATTGCGCCGCTTTTGTCCCCTTTTTTTTCAGTTCCTTGTTCTGGGCAACGAATAGTTCATAGGGGCCGATGCCAATCACAATGAAACCGTGGGACGCAATTTCATTGAGATAGTTTTTGTAGTCGCCAGAATCGTTGCAGCCCGCACCATTTCCCCACAAGACCACGGGGAGTTTTTTGTCTTTGCCAAAAGTACTTAAATCCTGCGGGCGGTAGATGGCAAAATCGGGCAAACTTTTATCTCCCGAGACTACGGCTTTGTAAGGGCCTGTGCCTCCTTTTTCAATAACTAAGGAGGATGGTTTAGCATCGGCAGAAGAAGCCGACTGGGCCGTTGTTGTGGTTTGCAATTGCGTTTCGGCATAGCCAAAACATGTGATAGAAACCAACAGGGTCGAGGCAAACAGGAGTTTCCATTTCATCGTTTCACCAGATTCCTTTGTGGGGAACAAGATGCTGCATTCCCCCTTATTACAATTTACTCCGTCAACCAACATCCTTGAAATTTTGTCACAATAACTGAACAATGCGCTTACGGACTCTATCTGCTATGCTTTTCGCTGGGAATTTTTATTTCCCTGCAGAGAGTTTTTTCTTCACATCATCCCATGCACAATACATGGTGTCGGGCATGGACGCCGCCGCGCTTCCACATGCCAATGCCAAGCGAAAACAGGCGGATAGTCGGTCTGCTTCTTTGACAAAAACCCCTTCATTTTTCTGCTCAAGCAACTGAATTTCTATTCCTGTTGCAATATCCGCCTTGTCCCAGCCAGCCCCAGCCGCTAAAAAACCTGCCAGCATCGCATCGCCTGCGCCTGAGGGCGAACCGCTTGCCTCGGGAGGAATCCCGCGCAAAACAAACTCATTCGTTATCAAAAAAGCCGGACGCGGCCCATCGGAAACCAGGCACATTTCTGCGCCGGCATCCAGCATTTTGCGCGCTGCAGCAATGATGTCTTGTTCGGTTTCCAACGGGCGTCCGGCAAATACCGCGAGTTCGTCACGGTTCGGTTTGACCAGATACGGACGTACTAACAAACCGCCCTTTAATGCTTCGCCATCAGCATCCAAGACAATTCGGCATCCTCGTTTGGCGTAGCGCTTTCCCAAAACGGCATATGTTGCACCCAATGCACCAGGCGGCAGGCTCCCGGATAAGATCAAAATATCGCCCCGATTTACCAAGCCATCCAGAGAGGTGAATACGCGCTGTAGCCCCAGAGCGGAAAGGGCCTGACCACGTTGGTTCACTTTTAAATGCTGAGCGCTCCCGCACGCGGTGAGTACCGTATTCGTACGGGTTTCACCCGGAACATACACCGCCTCTAACCGCACTGGTAACGGTTCCATTGCCTCGCCTGCCAAATCGCAAAACTCGGCTCCAGAATGGCCAGCGACTACCGCCACCGCTGTCGCTTCCATGCCCAAAATGCCCAGTATTATGGCAATATTCATTCCCTTGCCGCCCGCGCGTTTTCGCTCTGAGAGCGCGCGCAGGGGCTGGTCAAAAGAAAAAGCATCCACCTCCATATTCAGGTCGATGCAGGGATTGAGGGAGAGAGAGATGAACATAATTTAGGAATTACAAATCAGGAATTATGAATTAAAGGAAACACCGTGTTTCCTGATCGCAACTTCTAACACCTCAATTTGTAATTGCAGTTACCAACCTTGCCCCAGACGTTCTGCCAACTCTATGGGCAAACCAGCTGCCTTAATTGCTTCCTGCTCGGGAACTATAGGATAGGACACGCGGTGAAAATGCAGCAAATCCTCGTTAACATCCACGGAAACATAGCAAAGCGCGGAATTCTGGTCGCGCGGCTGCCCAACGCTTCCCACATTTACCAAGTAACGATAATCGCGTCGCAGTTGAATTTCATCGGGGCGTACCGAAGCCAATGCACCATCCGGCTGCTGTTCCACCATAAAAGGATGGTGCGAGTGACCGACAAACGTAATCCACGCATCTGAAGTAGCGAAACACAGCACGGCATCATCGCGCGTGATCACATAGTTCCAGTGCTCCGGCTCATGCGGCGAAGCATGCACAAACATAAAATCTTCCTCTTCGATCTTGAAGGGAAGTTTGGCAAGATATTTTTGCGTTACCTGCGTCAAGTGCGCGCCGGTCCAGAGAATAGCCTCCCGCGCAATTTCATTGAAGGCGTCGGACTCCTCCGGGTGAAGGGCTACCCAATCATGGTTTCCCATCACAACAGAAATGGCCGGCTCATAAGTACGAATCAGATCACAACATTCGTTCGGACGGGCACCGTAACCCACAATATCCCCCAAACAAAAGTAACTATCATAATTTTCCTGCCCAGCGACTTCGAAAAAGGTTTGCAACGCAGACAAATTCGCATGCACGTCGGAGAAAACAACAAACCGGGATAGCGGATTAGTAGTCATAATCACGTCCCGTTATTTTTTTCAAGCGCTCCGCAGCCTGCTGGCGAATCAACACGCTCTTGTTTTGCAACGCACGTTCCCACACGGCAATAGCCCGGTGATCGCCTGCATCTTCCTGACCGCAGGAAGAATCCTGCGAAATCGATGACTCAGCCTCTGCATGCACGGGACCAGAATCAGCGGGTTCTTCCGGCGCATACTTCTCCGGAGCGTAGCCCTCAGGTGAATAGTTGGGAACATCAAGCGCCAAGTGCTCAGGCTCCTCGACCGACGGTTCAATGCTTTCTGGCTGGGACGGCTCGTCTTCCATACCGACTTCTGGCCCACTGGTCGGGGTGTACTCGCGGTGTCCCACCAAATCTTCCATGGGTACAATCCCGGTACCCGGTAAAGGGCGATCCACCGGAGGCGCGTCTGCGAGGGAAAAATCAGAGGCAGAGGGAAGGGGCGGGGCGGATGTGTCTGTGGCGGAAGCGCGGAATTCACCAGTTATTTCCTGCCCACCCTGTACCGAGAAGACCAAACGGCTAACGCCAACCTGAATAATATCGCCTTCGTTCAACCACGCATCTTCCTTAACGGGCATGTCGTTCAACAATGTCGTTTTGTTGGGGGAAAGGTCGACAAGCCGAAACAGCGGGCCTTCGCGTCGAATTTCCGCTTGCGCCATTTCAACGAACCAGTCAGTCAGTTGTACATCATTCGCGGAACCGCGACCGATACGCAGACTGTTCCCGGACATGGCCACAATCGCCTCGCGCTGACCGGGAGCAAACACACGCAATGCCGGTGTCGCCTGTGACTTGGGCATGCAAATAGTATCCTGATAATCCGAGGGGTACATATCAACCGCGCCCGAATCTGCTATTTTAAAAACCAAGACGTGCTTCCCAATACCAATTTGGTCGCCATCCGCCAAACGGGTGTGCTCGGCACGGTCACCATTGACATAGGTTCCGTTGGAACTATCCAAATCGATCAATGAATAAATGGAGCCTTCTTTAAGAATTTTGGCATGTCGCCGCGAGACGCTTAGATTATTGATCCGTACATCATTCCCCTCGGCCCGACCAATGGAAATTTCGGATCCATCAAGGTGATATTTACCTACCTCACTATCGCCCAGCATCACAGTAATATCCGGCATAATACCCGTTCCTCCCTGAAAGGTTACCACCGTGGGAAAACATACCATCAATCGAGGATATTTTGCCAGAATTTTATGACAACGAAAGGAAGAAAGAACAAAAAAACAGGCAAAACAAATAACGTTGCGGCTTTCCCAAACTTCAACGGTATACAACGTCTATTGTATCAGAATCCCATTCTGAACAGTAAAAATCTGCTCAAATCGATTAGCAAAGGCTGAATTGTGCGTAACCAGCACCATCGCGGGGCCATTGTCCCCCAATATTTCTGTCAGACAATCTCCCACCGCGTTCCCTGAGGCTTGATCCAAGTTCCCCGTGGGTTCATCACAAAGCAAAATGGTAGGTTCGAGCAACAACGCTCGTGCAATGGCCGCCCGCTGTTTTTCGCCACCGGAAAGTTCCGCCGGGCGGTGCTGCAAGCGCAGGGACAACCCGACCGTATCCAGCAGCATACGCGCGCGGTCGGTGTAATGTGCATTTTCCTGAGTACTGCGCGAACGCGCCAGCAACGGTACCAGCACATTTTCCAGAACACTGCATTGCGGCATCAACTGGTGGTCTTGAAAAACAAACCCGATCTGCTGATTCCGAAAATTGGCGCGATCTACTGCTCCGAGTCGAAAGGGATTCGCGTCCCCGAGTACGACCTCGCCGGATGTTGGTTCGTCGAGGGTGCCGAGAATGTGGAGCAACGTACTTTTCCCAGAACCGGACGGCCCCATGACGACGGCGGCATGCCCGAGATTCACATCCAGGCTGACACCGTCCAATATACGGAGCGTCCCCGCACGAGTCGAGTATTCTTTGACCAGATTACGAACGGAAATCATCAGCGCTTGCTCGACGACGGTGATTCGTTCAGCCACGAAGAGAGACTGAGAGGCGTGATGGGTCCATGCTGAGACAACTTCAGGCTCTCCGCAACACCTGCGGGCATCTGCGCCAACAGCCAGGAAGAAAGGCTGGGAGCCAGAATGTCGTGATAATACGCGTCAATTTCCTTGCTGGACAAGCCGGGAGGAGACGGGAAGCGTTTGAGAATCTCTTCGGAGATGCGACCGGCTTTGAGCAATTCCGCAACGGAAACACCCGGTGGAATGCGCACGATAAAATTCGGGTCAGCGGGATCCACATAAATCCACTCGACCGGCAGGTCTTCGCGCGCCATTTCCGCAGGCGGTGTCTTCACCACGGGTGAACGATAGATCGACGTAAAGCGACCATCTTGTTCCAGTACACCCAATTCGGCCATCCAAGTCCGGCCACTCGCGGGCATGTGCTGGTACCACGTGACCGCATTGCCGACTTCCACCCGGAAGAAACGATGCGCATTGGTCCCGTCGAAAACGATGTCGGTGACATCGTAGTACTGAAGCACGAGCGTTTTCCAGTCTACCCCCAAACGCTGGCGGGTTTCCTGATCAATTTCCCAATAGGCAAAAATCCACTCGGGATCACGCACTAACAAATACAGGTACGTTTCGCCATATCCGTCCCAGTCCAGGTCGCGCATGGGGCTATTGTCCACTTGGTCTGTGGGTTCTTCCAATTCAATTTCAAATTTCTTCGCACCAACCGATGTAACCGAGGAAAGAGCGTCCATCGGAGATTTCTTCTTCACGGAGACATGCCCAGGCGTAGTAACAGGCACCACCACGGGTTCGAGTGTGGATGCAGCGACAACGATGGTTTCCTTAGGTGATACGGTTACTTTTTTCGCTGCGTTCTTTTTAGGTGCAGGCTTCTTTTCAGTTGCCTTGGACTTTTCCATAGGTTCCGCCGTCTTTTTTCCCGCTTCTATTTTCTTGGCCATGATTTTCTTAGCCTCCGTTTTTTGTTTCGCAGCTTTTTCAGCGGCGCGTTTCTCCTGTGCGGCCAAACGCGCCGCTGACTTCTCTGCTTTGGCTCGTTCACGAGCCGCCTTCAACGCCATCGCCTTTTCTGCTTTTTCCGCTGCGGCCTTTTGCCGTGCCGCAGCAGCCTTATCTTTTTTCTCGGCAGCCGCTCTTGCTTTGGCAGCCTTTGCTGCTGCTGCTTCCTTGGCTTTCTTTTCCGCTTCGGCTTTTGCTTTTTTCTCAGCAGCCGCTTTGGCAACCGCCACTTCCTTGGCTTTTTTGTCTGCTTCGGCCTTCGCCTTTTTCTCGGCAGCGGCCTTCGCTTTGGCAGCCTTTGCTGCCAAAGCAAGTTCTTTGGCTTTCTTGTCAGCCTCGGCCTTCGCTTTTTTCTCGGAGATCAATTTCTTCGAATCGGGCATAGTCGCTGATTGGCGCTTGGCAGGCGCTTCCTTTTTTGACAATTTCGACACCTTGCTTTCCAGCGTTTTCGACACTGCGCGCTTGGAAGCAACAACTGGCTTGCTGCTCAAAACGGGAATTCCTTTTTTGGCCACTTTTGCTTGGATGGGAGCAACCACTTTGACCACCACCGCAGGCTTAACCACCTTGGTTACCGCCACCACCGCCTTTACCGTTTTCTTCACGGTTTTTTGGGGTGTTATGACAGCAACCTTTTTTACAGATGGCTTAACGGATTTGGGGGCGATTGCCACAGCCGTTTTTTTCACCGCCTTCTTGGCGGTGGGCTTCGCAGTCGAAGATTTCTTGGATGTAACCTTTGAAACAGTTTTTTTTGCCGGCATGCTGGAATCCCCCTTTGGACAACAGATACCTCATAACGTCGCTTGTTTCAAATTAAATTCTGTAATAATCAAACTTTCTTTTCTAAGGCCAGCACAATATTTTCTCGCTACACCCCGCATTTTTCAGATGACGCACTCATAAAATCCGATACAAACTTGTTTATTGGTTTTTCTCGCAAGGCAGTCGGGTCGGCAATCTGCACCACTTCTCCGCCCTGCATTACCGCAACTCGTCCGCCGAACGCCAAGGCTTCCTCCGGATCATGCGTCACGTAAAGCATGGTCGCTCCCAACTTTGCATGCAACTGAGCAACGAGCGTCCGCATTTGTAAGCGCAGTTCCTCATCCAAATTCAAAAATGGCTCATCAAACAGAAACACCTGAGGTTGGCGCACCAGTGCGCGGGCCAATGCCACACGCTGCCGTTGCCCGCCGGAGAGCT
>DNPO01000283.1:17854-18109 GCA_003501375.1 Candidatus Sumerlaeota bacterium
CGCTGCCGTTGCCCGCCGGAAAGCGCCTTTGGCTTCCGATCCAACAATTCTTCAATTTCCAGAATCTGCGCCGCTTCGCGCACCCGCCGATCCAGTTCTTCTGGCGTTTCGTAGCGCAGATGCAAGCCAAACGCCATATTTCGATAGCACGACATGTGAGGATACAGAGCGAACTTGGCAAAAGTTATTGCCACCCCGCGCTTTTGCGGCGGTACGGCGTTTACCACATCGCCCCCAATGGAAATAGAGCCTTCG
>DNPO01000283.1:18428-18583 GCA_003501375.1 Candidatus Sumerlaeota bacterium
CTGGTCGGACCAAGCAACACACAAAATTCCCCGTCCGCAATTTCCAGGTTGGCCTGATGGACAGCCCGGACTCCGTTTGGGTAAATTTTTGATATATCCCGGATTGTTACTGATGCCATATTGTCCCTCATCCTTACGTTTCAAAAAGCCCTCAA
>DNPO01000200.1 GCA_003501375.1 Candidatus Sumerlaeota bacterium
GAAATCATGCTGCGTTCCGTTGCTCAGCTGGCGTGGATCAGGCAATTCATTCAAGCATTCCATCAGACTCGTCCCCGCTGTGTTCATCATGTCCAAAAGACGAGAGTAGACGCGGATTTTACGAGGTCCACAAGTGTTGCTGTAAGTTCATGAAAGTGAACAGGTTTTTATGGGGGTCGCAAACGGATCATGCCATCCGAGTGCGATGGCCCTGGGCGCAGGGGCTGCATCACGATTGGGTGGTCCAGCCCGGGCAGAGCCTGAACGGCATCGCCAAGGCCATCACCGGACCCGGCGCCTCACCCCAGAAGATCCGTGAGACGGAAGCAATCCTCGTCTCCGCCAATCCGCAGATCACAAATCTGAATCAACTCCAGCCCGGCCAGACCGTCCATGTCGGCGGGACGGCGGTGGATGGCGCTGCACTGGCACGGCTCCAGCAGGCAGAGGGGGCGGATCAGGCATGGCGGGCTCACCTGCAAGATCTTCAGGCGGAGAAACTGAAAGCCAAACTGGCGGGGGTGGGGTTTCCCTCGAGCGACGAGGATCGCCCGGATCACGGAGACCCGGCAACGCCATTACAGCACGACGCTGAAATGCGCCGGATCTTGCACGGGGACTTCGGCTCCGGGCCTTTCGGGGCGTGGGATCTTCTCGACAAGCTGGGCGACGAGTTCGACCGCTTGGGGGCCTTCAAGCCAAACTCTCCCCTCTATGACAACGCAGTCAGATTCCTGTCCCACGGGGGAGAGGTGCTGCGCCCCATCCTGACTTCGATGAATCAGTTCAGTCAGCGCTTTCAGATCCAGGGCGGCATCGACATGGAGGGTGGCAATGGGGAGTTCGCCAGCCGGGTAACCACACCACGTCCGGGGGCTGCAGGATTTCGCGATGCGGAGGGAATCCCTGCGAAAAAACCCACCGCCAATCCGCAGGAAGTGAGCAAAACCACTGAGGCGGTGACGCAAGGTGGAGGTAAGACGGCAGCAGCAAACACAAAAGCCCCTTCTCATGGAGCTGGGTATAATGTTTCGCAAGCGGCTGCGGGGGAGAAGGCGGGGGCTGGGGGGGTTGCGGAAAAGACGGGAACAGGATTTGTAAGGTTTTCATCGAACTATGTTGATCACATAATATCCAGGGACTTTAATGTCCCCGCAAGACGGGGGATTGGTGGAGCGCACAATCTTGATGAGTTTAGCCGCTATGCAAATGAATACCGAATTGTTGACACCATCGGTCATCCCTCTGTTGAAGGGATCCAAACGATTCGGTATCAGATGGTTGCAAAGAACGCAACTGGGGAACTGACCGGATCATACCGAGCTCCAATATTTGAGAAGACAGTCTATGATCCGGAAGTTATCTCAGACGAGACTTACCGCCGTCAGGCTGCTGCAGAAGCTCAAGCTGCTGGCCCGTTGAACAGAGAATGGGTTGGAACCGCAGCCAACGGTTTGAAATTCCGCGGCTATATAGATCAAACCGGTGCCGTCAAGAGCTTCTTTCCTCATTTCTAACGGTGGAACTACGTCATGAATTTCAAACTTGTGCTTAGTGACAAAGAGCCGCCAGTGCAGATTTTTTTAATTCCATACCAGACGCCCGGTTTGTTGAAACGGTGGAGTTACTTACCAGATCAGTAGGGGCGGGATTTAACACAGTGGTTTGTGAGTTTCCTGACGACAAAGATAAATTCGAAGGAGTCCGATTTTGCCTTCCTGACGAAGAGATTATTGTAGGTCGGCAAGATTTTGCTTCATATATTCGGTTAGCTTGTAAAGCGTTTCTTACTCAATATCCTTCCGAATCCGCACGTCTTGATCTTATTTTGAGGCAATTCGTATGACACGTGGCAAGCAGCGAAGTTCGTGCTTTGGAAAAGGCTGTTGCAGCTGCAAAGCGGACCACGGGCGAGACTGTATTGGGGCATTACCCTGAGTACGCAGATGTTTCAGAGTCTTTAGGTGCTCGTCGATATCAAATTCCAGAGGCTCCCCGTATCCGCATGAATTTGAAATAGCCGTTCCTGGAGGAATTAAGCCAAGTGATATTATTGGAGCAAGAAAAGTCGGCCCTGGCAACAAGTTAACAGGACCATTTATCAAAAATCCAAGGTTTAAATCGCGATGATACAAATTAAGGCTGTTAAACAACAAGAACAAAACAATCTCGAAATTTTTACAGTCGAAGTGGTTCGGGGCACGCAGCCCGCGCTGATAATTTTAAGCAATGCGCAGTTTGAACCCCTTCAGTTTGAAGGTATTGATATTTTTGCAGCCGTTCAGGGAGTTCGGCGTTTTCTAGAGGCCAAGGGCCTTTTACTCACATGCAACGCTTCTCGAATTGATGCATATCCTTCAGGTATGTCCAGACAGATGTCTGCGGGCAGAAAACTCTACGTACATGAACTTGGCGTACCGGGTCGCCCGAAAACCATCGTAGATATCTTTGACGAAGCGCCAATCGATAAAATTGGAACTATCGCAGAGCAGGATGAGTACATGCAGAAGTGGTACGCAAGTATAGGAAATAATCATGACATATCAAAATAAAAATGAATCAAAACATAAAATTACAGACGATGTTATTCGGGAAGCCAAAGCGACGCCTAGTGGCTGGGTCTATAAAATAGAAGGAGATTTTGGCCCCACAGATCATGTGCCACCTGAAGCCATTGTCGGAGCATGGAGAGTTGATGAAAAAGGCAAAGTGACAGGCGAATTTGTGGAGAATCCCAAGTACCGCCCGAGAAAATCATAATACGTTTTTCAATCTAAAGAATCAACAATCAGCAACGTTAAAATAGTCCGGCACTGATGAGATTGTTGACTAAAAAGTGTCCCCGCATTCTCTTGTTAAAATAGTTCCAAAATTACGCAATCCGTTAATCATTATGTTGGCAAGCATTTTTTTGCAGCTTTGTAGCTCAGTTCAATCCAACGATACGTCGGGCAAAAAAGGGGCATGATTCAGGTCGTTTTATTCCATATGCATAGAAACATTCCATTGTTGACTTACCTGATTATTTATTCAAACCATCGTAGGAGTCATATGGGATGAACGAACCTGTTGAGCTTGCAAAAAATTTAGCCTCCAGCCTTTCGGAACATCGTTTACAAAATTTAGAAAACGAACTGGCACACATTGTCAGAAAATTGCCTGCAGAGCATAAATTGGAGGTTATTTACCAGTTGATGCCAAAAAATGTACGCGCTGCAGCAGCAATAGCCGCACGAGGACAATTACCTGTTTCACAACAAGTTCTGTTACTGCAAAACCTTCTTGAAAGCAGCGGAACTAACGCCATAAAAGTTATGGTTTATTCTGTTTTCGCACACAGAATGAGAGCAGAGTTGTTTTTACGTATATTAAAAGAAAAGCAGATTGAGTTCCCTAAAGGCGTATATTTCGCAGCATACTACTATCTTCACTCCGAGAATTTGCGACCAAAAATTCGTGATGAATTGCATACATTATTTGAGGCAACACGACCTTTAGTTTGACGAGGATTGGCGTCAAGTCTTGAATTACTACATCTTCCAAAAATGTCGTAATTCAAAACCGTTTCTCCCCCCAGGGTCTCCGCACTCGAACCTCATAGAGGTTTGATGCCCCGCATGTTCATCCGGATATCGTCGTCCCACGCGGCCCGCTTTCGCTTCTGAC
>DNPO01000376.1 GCA_003501375.1 Candidatus Sumerlaeota bacterium
TCATCAGGTTCGGGTTGGAGCAACGTTTGTCCATCGCGCGGGCACCCGCGAGGATGCGGTCAATCGGCAGTCCTTCGACAGCGGCGGGCAGCAGGCCAACAGCGGTGAAGACGGAGAAACGTCCGCCCACGTTGTCCGGCACGACAAAGGAAGCGAGTTTGTTCGCATCGGCGAAGGGACGAAGCAGGCCCTTTGAAGTATCGGTGGTGGCGACGAGGTGCTTGGACAGTGCTTTCTCGCCAAGTTTTGCCTTGAGCATTTCAACAATGACGATCAACTGCGCCATGGTCTCGGGCGTACCGCCAGATTTTGTGACGACGTTGAAAACGGTTTTCTTAACGTCGATCACCTCCAGCAAACGAACGAGGATTTCTGGGTCGGAGTTGTCGAGCACGAAGAGACGGGGAAAACCATCGCGTACTTTAGAGGCAGCGAGGTTATGGTAGTTGTGCGCCAATGCCGTGTGAAGGCACCAGGGGCCAAGAGCGGAACCGCCAATGCCGAGCACCACAAAGTTCTCGTATTTTTTCAGAGAAGCAGCGTAGGCCTGAATCGCCCCCACGAGGTCTTCGTCATAGGGAAGGTCGAAGAAACCGAGTTTGGCAGATTTGCGTTTTTCCTGCAAGTCGGCATGGATTGTCGCCGTCTTTTTCTCCAAGGCGGCCAAGTCGGCGAGGGACACGCCGTTCTTGGCACCCACTACGTCGGAGAGCGCTGCGTTGTAATCAAAACGAATCGTCATTTTCTTTCCTTTCGGGAAAATATGAATCTTAACTAAGGCTTATGCGCCTTATGGACTTGATACACTTATCGATTTGCTTCCGAGTAGGGGTAGGCCACGACTTCGACCGCACAGGCGATGAGGCCGTCGTTGAGCATGTGGATGGAACTCCCGGCGGCCTGGCTCAGGTCGATGATGCGTCCCTGCACAAACGGGCCTCGGTCATTAATGACAACCGTGACCGATTCGCCGGTGTCCTTACGATAACAACGCACAATGGTTCCGAAGGGCAGTGTCTTATGCGCGGCGGTAAAAAGTTTCGGGTTAAAGGGTTCTTCGGAAGTGGTCATGCCGCGTTTCTGGCTGTAGGCGGAAGCAACGCCCTCTTCGGTGGTAAAGCGTTTGCCAGCGCCTTCATTCAGCACATACGCGCCTTGGCGGCCGCTGAGGGGAAGGTCTTTCAGTTCGGGATCGCCTGGGTAGGCAATCTTCGGAGCGCCAGCATCAGCGACGTCCACTTTTTCCAAACAAGGGGTTACGCGTTTATCGGGGGTGAAGGGAAAGTGCAGGGGATTAGAGAAGGACGGGAGATTGAGGGACATGTCAGACATGTGCCAAGTGTTGGAACTGTTCATTGAACAAGCGTTGAGAAAAAGCAGGGGGACAAGCGCAAGAACAAGACGGAAACAAAGATGTTTCATTGTGTGTTACCTCCTGGGGTGTGATTATTCCGTGTGTCAATATGACGCACTGGAATATACCAAGTGCGAGGATGGTAACACAGATAGGTGATTTTCGGTAGAATTTATTGCAAGGAGTGAAAAATTATTTCAAGGGGATTTCGATGGAAATTACAGACATAATGCAACTTGCGGCGATGAATAAAAACATCTTGAGATGTTTTTATTGGGATTTTACAGCATTTCGCTCCCGAGGTTTTCTTCATGCTCTGGAATATGACCGTCCAATTCCGGGTTGGGGGGCAGATGCGCTGCGTCCGTGCGGTCTGCCGCGCGAATGGCTTCCGCTGCTTGCAATACTGTTGCGGTAGAGGGACTGGCAATGGCCGCCGCCGCTGCAAGGTTAGCGCGTTGGGTGCGCATGGTGGCCATGATGCGCTCGTTGAGTGATGCGGCGGGGTTGATGCCTGCCTGGCGCAGGCGCTGCATGAGCGCGGCGACTTCGACGAGGATGCTGATGTTGCGGCCGGGTTCAACGGGCAGGACGTATTCGGGAATGTCGCAGTCAAAAAGTTTGGCAAAGGTCTGGCGGATGCCCAAGCGTTCGTAGTCTTTTTTGGGGTCCCAGCGTTCGAGGCGGATGCGCAACGAAACCACTTCTTCATCGCGGATGGAGCGCACACCATACATACTCTCTATATCGATGATGCCAATACCACGAATTTCCATATGATAGCGGAGGCGTTCGGAACACATCCCCAGCAATTGATCGTTGCCGACTCGGCGGAGGATCACAATATCGTCCGCGATGAGGCGGTGTCCGCGTTCGACCAGTTCGAGCGCGCACTCGCTTTTACCCACGCCGCTGCGTCCTTGGATTAGCACGCCCATGCCGAACACGTCCACCATAACACCGTGGACGGCCCATGAGGGCGCGAGTTCGCGTTCGAGAAAATGGGACAGACGACCGGAAAAGTTAGAGGTGAGCAGGGGGGTGCGCAGAACGGGCACACGGTTTTCGAGCGCAACCTGAATGAGTTCTTCCGGCGCTTCGAGCGAGGTGGTGATGACGATGCAGGGAATGTAAAATTCAAAGATGCGCTGGAGGCGACGAACACGGTCTTTGGGTTTAAGCGCGCGGAGGTAGGAGACCTCGGTGAGGCCGAGCACTTGGATGCGGTCGGCGGAAAAAACGTCGTAGTAGCCTGTGAGTGCCATGCCCGGGCGATTGAGTTCGGAAGTGGAGAAGGTGTTGTCTAAACCGGCGTCGTTGGTGAGGAGTTCGATTTTGAGATCGGCTCCGCATTTTTCTAGCACGCGGCGAACGGAAATGGGCTTGGTCAACATGGCGGTCTCAACGGCTTTCCGAAGTGTGGAAAAACAATCTGCTGGTTGTCAGATTAGCGAGTTTGTAATGCGGTTTCAAGGGGGAAGTGGAAGAGGATCGACGTAACTTGTTGTTTTTGATGCGTTGGTAGGATTGGGCAGGGAAGGCGCATCTTTAATTTCGTGCGGCGCAAACACCCCCCAGTGACTGCCCAAACACCGCTGTGCACGTATTTAAGGTGTTGGGTCAGCATCTATCTGATCTCTGCCATCTGCAAATTTGATTCCCCTTGATTTGTGAGTGAAAATACGATAAAAACTATGCGGTGTTATTGCCATTTTTGGCGTATATGCAACCGGAAAGTATGGAAACAGGTATGGCTTTTTTCTTTGTTCTCATGTTCTTTGGTCTGGCTGTCATGATGGTTGCGAGCGGATTGGTCTTCTCGCGCCTGCTGGCTCCGCATCGTCCCGGGCGGCTCAAAGATGTGCCGTATGAATGCGGCGAATTGCCGGTCGGTCGCGCATGGATTCAGTATAACGTGGGGTATTATCTGTTCGGTCTGCTCTTCCTGATTTTTGATGTGGAAGCCGCGTTTCTGTATCCGTGGGCGGTGGCATTCCGGGAACTGGGCATGGTCGGGTTTGTGGAAATGGCGATTTTCCTTTTTGTGCTGCTCCTGGGATTGGCTTATGCCTGGAAGAAGGGTGTGCTGGAATGGGTCTGATTACTGACAAGATGCCGGCAATGGTGGAGCGTTTGCCCGGTGGCGGGATTGCGCTGACTTCTGCCGATTTTTTTATCAATTGGTCCAGGGCAAATAGTTTGTGGCCGCTGTCGTTTGGCACCAAGTGCTGCGCCATTGAGATGCTCATGGCAACCGGCGCTGCGCATCAGGATTTGGCGCGTTTTGGTGCGGAAGTTGCGCGCGCTACGCCGCGTCAGTCCGACCTGATGGTGGTGGCGGGCGCGATTGTGCGCAAGATGGCTCCGCGCGTGCGGCTGCTGTATGAGCAAATGGCCGAGCCGCGCTGGGTAATCGCAACGGGTTCGTGCGCCATTTCCGGTGGGCCGTTTACGTATAATTCCTACAGCATTATGCACGGGGTGGACGAGATTATTCCGGTGGACGTTTACATACCGGGTTGTCCGCCGCGTCCCGAGGCCTTTTTCTGGGGATTGATGAAGTTGCAGAAAATGATCCGCGAAGGCGAGTCGGTGCGTGATCCCAATGTGCGGCGCAAACCGGTGGTTGCAGCGTTGCCGCAGGGGATTGAGCCGGAAGATATTCCCGCAGAGGTGCGCGAGGCGCTGATGCGCGAAAATACGTTGGACTTGTTGGAAGAGCGTGAGAATAATCCGTGGGCGAAAAAGGTGAAGGAATGGATGAACAAACACTCTTGGGATCTGTAACCCAGTTGAACCCGGCGGTAACGCTGGGTGTGCGTAAGGCAAACCATCCGGCGGTGCAGGTTTCCGTTGAAAAATTATACGACGTTTTAAGTTCTCTGCGCGATGACGAAGCTTTGGCGTTCGATCAATTGTTGACGCACACAGCGGTGGACTGGATGGAAACGGGCAAGTTGGAATTGCTGTACATCCTGTTCTCCACGCGGTACGGCCATACCTTGCTGGTGTCGAGCGAGGTCTCGCGGGACAACCCGATTGCACCGACGGTGAGCAAGTTGTGGCGCATTGCCGAGTGGCAGGAACGCGAGGTGTACGACCTGTTCGG
>DNPO01000316.1:0-5431 GCA_003501375.1 Candidatus Sumerlaeota bacterium
ATGTAGGTGCCGGCAAAGATAAATTCAGAATCTTTACCCCGGAATTTTGAAAAAGCAGATTCGCCATCCTTCTCAATCATCGTGCATGCCTTAGTCACCTTCTCAACAATCATAGCGGCAGTTGGCTTGGTTGATGCAGTTTCTTTGCACTTCGCCACACTTTCCTCTGTTAACTGATCGATTGTCTTCTCCTGAGCAAATGCGCACAGCGACAGAAAAAATGCAAAAATCATGCATCCAGCAATCAGCATCCGTTTCATGATACTTTCTCCTTGCCTTGATGAGGGTGCGCCGAAAGTTCAGATATATAAAAACCGATGGCGACATAAAACCTACAGGGAAATCCTATAAGGGGATTATATAGCAAAAAAGAATAGCAAAGAAAGGGTTTTTTTACATTTTTTAAGGGTCGAAAAAAACTTACAAAGTTTAAATATTTTCAGAAACCGCTACAGCCACATTCTCTGGCTGAAGCCCGCCCTTGGGTTCATGCAGTCGCCATTTTTTGAGAACAACTTGCCATGCGAAAAATGTGATCCCTCCGCTAATAACCGCCAGAAAAGCGATAACGTTGATACGATCCGCCCAATTGAGAGAAATCAACCACATTCCAGCAGACGCAAACATCATGAAACAAAAGGCAATCAGCGAGGATGCCGCACCCGCATCCCGTGTAACTTGTTCCAAAATCAAGTGATTGCTCGGAGGACGGCAGATACCACAGCAAAAAGAAACCACCCACATGGGTAACGCCAGACTCCACGGACTGTTATGAGAAATCAATGCCATGCCCAATCCACCAATGCAAATACCTCCCAACCCAATACTCAAAAGACGTGTCGAGGGCATAAAATGTGAAAGACGGGAAAAAGTAAAAGCACCCGCCATCATCGCCACTGCGTTGAAAGCAAAGAAACAGCCAAATTGCTTTTCACTCAGAGAAAAATGCGTAATGTAAATCTCAGATGATCCGGCAATAAAAGCAAAAAACGGCAAGGCGGTAAGCGCCATCATCACCGTTAGCGATGTATAGCGCCGATTTCCCAACAAGCGCACATATCCCATTGCCACTTGGACTGCGCCACAGTGATTCGCTTCCCGCAAGGTTTCTGGCATGCGCAAAACTCCCCAAAACGCAACAACGCCCATAGCCATCAAAACAAGAAAAATGCAACGCCAATTAAACAGCGCAAGTATCCAACTGCCGATGATAGGTGCGAGCATGGGAGCCAATGCCATACTGACGGCAATGTGCGCCAGCATCTGCTCACGCATGCGTCCCTCGAACAAGTCCTTGCACATCGCCATGGAGAGCGCAGCGGCTGAGGCCGCACCAGCCGCTTGAAAAATACGAGCAATTAACAACATCCAAACACCATTTGCACACGCACAAGCGAGACTTGCAATCACATAGACAGCGATGCCGACAAGCAGAGGCCTGCGTCGCCCAAAGCGATCAGAAACCGGACCGTAAACCAGTAAGAAGAAACAAAAGACAACGAAAAAGAGTACCAGCGTTAAGTTAACAACAGAGGCCGGTTGATGCCAGAATTCGCTCAACATGGGCAATGCGGGTAAATACATATCGGTGGAAAGGGCCGGAAAAGCCGTCAATAAGGTAAGCAGGGGTAACATCCGTTTCATATCTCACGCTTCTCCTTTGGAAGCAAACACACGCATTCATCCTACCACGCAAAAACGGTTATCGCCAGAGGGAAAATTATTTCGGAGATTGCTAACGAGAATGCTTGATTTTCGCTGAAATGGGCATAAAATTCAGCCTCAAGCTCGTCACAACGAAGAGCGACACCCAACGGCTGTGTGCGACTGCACCCACTGACTGGCACAAGGATATTTGTATGGCTTTGTTTAAAGGACTACTTCCGTTGTTGCTTTGCCTTCTCGGGATGCTTTCGTCTGCCCAGGCAGAAGTTCAACTACCCGCCATTATCTCCAGCAACATGGTGCTGCAACGCGACCAACCGGTCAAAATATGGGGAACGGCAAGCCCGGGAGAAAAGATCGCCATTACCATGGGTTCCGACTCCTACGAGGCAGAAACTGCGGCAAACGGCACCTGGTCGGTTACGCTCAAACCCATGAAAGCCGGACCAGTTCCCGACATCACAATCAGCGCCAGCAATACCATCCAACTAACCGATCTTCTAGCAGGCGACGTTTGGGTCTGCACGGGGCAGGGAAACATGGAAATGACGCTGACACGTGCCACCTCTGGCACCTTGGAAACCGCCCCGGATGAAATTGCCACCGCTGATTATCCGCAAATGCGATTTTTCCAGGTACGTACCTGGAAGGGTCCTGCGCAACAAAACATTCCTCTCGCTGAATGGGCACCCTGTTCGCCCGATACTGCGCCCAGTTTTTCTGCAGCGGCTTACTTTTTTGGACGTGAATTGCACGAACGCTTGAAAATACCCGTCGGCCTGATTCAAATAGCAAAATCCAACGGCCCTGTTGAATTTTGGACACCACGTTCTGCCTTTGGGAATACGATTGAAGATGCGAATTCGGCGCTCCACTATTCGAAAGAATATGCCAAACTTAAAAAGCAGTACGACAAGCAATTGGAAAACTGGAAAAAACGCGCAGAGGACGCCAAGGCAAAACAGCAACCAGTGCCGCCCGCGCCACCCGCACCCCCAACACCCAAGGAATTTATTCCCCAGATCGGGTCTTTGTTTGAGACTTTTGTCCGGCCCTTGATTCCTTACGGTATCAAAGGTGTGATCTGTTACCAGGGCGAAGGAAATCTGGGGCGCGCTCTGGAGTATGCCAAACTCATGGAACTCACCATCCAGTCCTGGCGCACGGCATGGGAACAGGGGGATTTTCCCTTCTACCAAGTGCAGTTGCCAAATTTCCGCATCATTCGCCCCAACCCCACGGAAAGCGAACTGGCTGAGTTGCGGGAAGCGCAGGTAACCGCTGCCAAGTCGCAACCCAACTGCGAGATTGTTTGCGGCATTATCCCCGGTGAAGACCGCGTGCAATCCCAGAACAAGTTGGAAATCGGAAAACGCCTGGCGCTGTCTATTCTGAAAAATACATACGAGAAAAGATTGGTAGATTCTGGTCCTACTTTTAAAAGCGTAAAATTTGACGGGCCCAAAGCCATCATTCAATTCGACAATATCGGCAGCGGATTGATGATCCAGGGAGACACATTAAAGGGATTCGCTATCGCAGGCCCCAACCATAAGTTTGTCTGGGCAACCGCCACCATACAGCAACGCGACACGGTGGTGCTACAAGCCGATACGGTAGCAACCGCAACGGCTGTGCGATATGGTTGGGCCGACAACCCGGATGTTTCACTCTATAACAAAGAAGGCCTTCCCGCTCTTCCCTTCCGCACGGATGACTGGCCGGGAACAACCACTCCAGTAGCCTCAAGGAAACAACCATGAAACGCGCCCTCATTGTTATTGATGTTCAAAACGTTTATTTCTCCGACAAATTGCGAGTCACCTGGCCCGAGGATAGTTTTGTCAATATTCTCTGTGCAATGGATGAGGCAATAGAAAGCAACATTCCCATTATCGTCGTGCAACACTCCAGCGCGGCGGGCCTTTTTGCCAAAGGAAGTCATGGCTGGGAATTGCATCCTGAAATCGCCAAGCGGCCATACGCTCTGCTGGTAGAAAAAACCTTGCCCGGCAGTTTTACGGGAACGCAACTCGAATCGTGGCTGCGAGAAAACGAAATTGAACGCGTGGTAATTGCAGGCTATATGACGCAGATGTGTTGCGACACCACCTCGCGCCAGGCCTTCCACCTCGGTTTTTCGGTAGAGTTTTTATCCGATGCCACCGGCACACTTGCCTTCACCAACGCCGCAGGTTCGGTCAAGGACGAGGAGTTACATCGCGCCATTCTGGTGACGCAGCAGTTCCGCTTCGCAGAAGTTTTGAACACGAACGACTGGCTCGAACGCATAAAAACAGAAAAATAATCGAAACGTAACATTTCATCAGATTGTTCTCGTAAATGAGGGAAATTGGCCCAATGGACAGGGGAATTTTCCCGCATATTTCTTGGCTTTTGCGGTCAACGTAGTGCAACACTCGTTTTTTCACTTGAAAATAAAGCGTAGTCGATTCAGAATCGTAGCAGGTTTGTCCTCTGAAGGAGGAAAGGAAAGAGATGCTTACTATCAAACACATCATCGAAAATGCCGCAGTCATTGACTTGCAGTCCCAAAACAAAACGGAAGCCCTGAAGGAATTGGTAGACGTTCTGGCCAAGCGCCCGGAAGTTACCGACCCCCAGGAGTTTCTTCGCTGTATCCTCGAACGCGAACGCGTTATCTCCACCGGTATCGGCATCGGCCTCGCCATGCCACACGTCAAAATCCCCTCGGTAACGGACTTCGTTCTGGCCATTGGCCGTTCCACCCACGGCATCGATTTCGACGCGCTCGACGGACACCCGGTCCACATCGTTGCCATGATCGGTAGTTCCGAGAAGCAGGCGGGTGAGTTCCTCAAGGTACTCGCAAAACTCGTTCTGCAACTTAAGGACAAGTCCCTGCGTCGTCAGGTACTGCTCACCCCCGACCCGGAAAAGGTCAAAGAAATCCTGCTGGAAAATGAGGCGTAAGCATGATCGAACGCTATAGCCTACCGGAACTCATTGACCTTTGGAGCGAGCACAGCAAATTCCAGTCTTGGCTGGATGTAGAAATTGCTGCGTGCGAAGCGTGGGCAGAACGGGGCGAAATCCCCGCCGATGCGCTGGCAGAAATTCGTGAAAAAGCCAAGTTCGATGTGGCTCGTATTGACGAAATCGAAGCCACCGTGCATCACGACGTAATCGCGTTCACGACCTGCCTGGCCGAAGTGATTGGTCCCAATTCTCGCTATGTACACTTGGGGCTTACCTCCTCGGACGTACTGGACACGGCGCTTGCGCTGCGTTTGGTCAAAGCGGTCGATTTCATTCTGGAAAAACTGGATGCCCTGACGGTCGTTCTGGAAAAGCAAGCAATTGCTCACAAAGATACGTTGATGGTCGGACGCACCCACGGCATTCACGCCGAACCGATTGTCTTGGGGCATAAGTTCCTGATCTGGTTGGAAGAAATGCGTCGTAATCGCCGTCGTCTCTGTGAGGCGCGCGAAACGGTTCGCGTCGGTAAAATATCCGGCGCGGTGGGCACCTATGCGCATACCGGGGTGGGTATCGAACGCTACGTTTGTACCAAGTTGGGCCTGCGTCCCTCGCCCATTTCCACCCAGGTGTTGCAGCGTGATCGCCATGCGGAGTATATGTCCGCCATTGCTATCACCGCCGCGACAGTTGAAAAAATCGCCACGGAAATCCGCGCGCTTCAGCGCACCGATATCCGTGAGGTGGAAGAGCCGTTCCGCAAGGGGCAAAAGGGTTCCTCCGCCATGCCGCACAAGCGCAA
>DNPO01000316.1:5684-6018 GCA_003501375.1 Candidatus Sumerlaeota bacterium
CCATGCCGCACAAGCGCAACCCCATCGGTTGCGAGAACATGACGGGCTTGGCGCGTGTCATCCGCGGCAATCTGGTTGCCGCGCTGGAAAACGTGGCGCTGTGGCACGAACGCGACATCAGCCACTCGTCTGTGGAGCGTGTGATTCTGCCCGATTCCACCACGTTGTTGCACTACATGCTGAATCGCTTGACCCGGATTCTGGATGGCCTGCTGGTCTACCCGGACGCGATGATGAACAATCTGAACAAAACGCGCGGCCTGATCTTCTCGCAAAAAACGCTGTTGGCGTTAATTGAGAAGGGCATGGTTCGCGAGGATGCTTACGCGATTGT
>DNPO01000316.1:6369-12987 GCA_003501375.1 Candidatus Sumerlaeota bacterium
ACGTCAGACGATTTGGATGCGATTATGGACTATCGCAGTTTCCTCACGCACATTCCTACGATTTATCAACAGTGCGGCGTGAAGATATAGTGCGTTAAACCGCCCTAATGCAACGAACAATAAAAAGCCCCTCGGACTGATCAGTCCGAGGGGCTTTTTATTTCTGCACCACGAGAATTTTTACTTTTCAAGAACACTCACGGAGCAACAGTAATCGGCTGGTTGGTATCTACCAGATTCGTTATCGGGTCAAACGGTGCCAGTTGCAATTGGCTATCCAGCACAAACACCGGATAAACAACCCCCGACAGTTCAGGCATAACGAAATCAAAATCAGTTGTCACCGTGCCGCCCTTGTCCACCCCATCAATCACTAATTCCTCTACAAAACAGGTTTCGTCCAAGGATTGCAGATTGTTGGGCACCAAATATAGTGCAACATGGAACTGTTTCGCTGCGACACTGCCAGCATTAAAGATACTCAGCGTAGCAACAACCTCATCACCCGGAGACGCATTATCCGCAAAGAACTCATACCCCGTTACTTGTAGTTTGGGCTTCGATTCGAGTGTTGAAGAAGTAACGATGTCCGCGGCTGAACCACCCGTTGCGTTTCCGGCCCCACCCGCTTGTACAATAACAGTGGATGCGGCCGACGTTGCTGTTTTTGCAACTCTGGAATGCCCCTGATACTTGCTGGCGACTCCGGGGGAAATCAATGATGAATCGAAAACGATGGTGTCAGAGAGAACATTGGACACCGGCCCCCAAGCAGAATACCGCACTTTGAAGTACACCTTTTTTGTACCATTCTTCACACTTTTTAATGTATACGTTGGTGTCCCGGAAATCGCTTGCCAAGTAGTTGCTCCCTTAAACGAGGATGACTCGCTCACCATATAATCCGTGGCACTCCCCGCAAGCGTGTAATTCAGAGTCAATGCGGATGAATTGGTACTGACATCGCCATTGTTCAGCCGGAAACTCGTCAACCATACCTCATTCAACGTGATATAATCGCTCACCACCGTGTTGTCCAGGGACTCCATTCCCTTATCGTTCATCACCTTGAAATAAACAGTTTTGGTACCATTACCAGAGGAAAGAGTAAACCTCGGCTTCGTGGAGTAAGGCAACCACTCTGCACTCGTAAACTCAGAAGACTCGCTAGCCATGTAATAAGCAGGCTTGCCCGTGCAGGTGTTGTTCAGAGTCACGGTTAGGCTGGTGGTTTCATCCGCGTTTGAGTTGATAACAAACTTCGTAACAACTGGCCCGGCAAGTTTGATCGTATCCATCTTGATGGCCGATTCTGTACCCAAACCCACTCCGTCGGTAGCAAGACGTGTTTTGAAGTAAACGTTCTTGGTTCCATTGCCTTTCGACAGTGTAAAGGTCGGAGCAGGCGAATAAGTCTGCCACCCCGTGCTGTTGACGGTGAAATCAGCGGACTCAGCCGCTATATATTCGTACGGCGTTGAATTGCCACTGTACGTGTTGTTCAAGGTCACCGTGCGCGTAGTAACGTAAGCGGCTCCGTTGTTAATTCTCAGTTTGGACACCGCTGGCGGTGCGACAGTCAATGCTTTGATGCACACATTTGTCTCAGCACAATCGACGATGGCAGCGGAAGCGGACGTCATATCAGACCATACCCCGCCATCCAAACAGTAGAAACTTTGTCCAGGCTTCGCAGTGGCTTTCGAAGAGTAAATGTACTGCGTCATTGGGCCTTCAATTGCAAGAGGGTATTCATACGAAGGATTCTCCAAGCGAATAACAACCGAGAACTTCTTCCCTTTGGGGATATAAACGGGTTCAGGGAGAGAAACGGTAACATACCCAGCATCATCCACCGTACCAGCAAAGGTCGAAAGAGCCACATGGCTAAAAATGGGAGCGGAACCTCCCTCGGTATTATCATAAATGGTAATTTGATAAGCCGCACCAGCCTCCATCGCGTAAAAACCCACAGCAGCCAATGGATCACTGCTGCTTGAGGTGAAAACATTTGCACCGGAACATACAGTACTGCTGCCATCCCCCCAGGAAGCCGTACAGCCCAATGGATCGTACTGGTATATTGAACTATAGGTAGAAGGGCTACACGTTTCAAAAGTGACACACTGATGGCCGTCCGTTTTGAAAACCGCCGCGCTATCGCTGTATGACAACCAGAAATACCCATCCTTTCCCCAACCATCTCCCCAACTGTTTTTGATGAGCCATGCACCAGCGGTTGGTGCTGCGGTTGCCTTGTTATCATCCCAGCCCACCAGCGTTACTGCGTGGTTTCCAGCAGTTCCTCCAGAATAATAGTATGTGCTATCAGATGAGCGATAGGCATTATTAGCCCAGTACATGTACACGCCACAAGCACCATACGTCATCAAGGCTGTTTTCAAAGTACTTGTCGTAGTGAAAAGCCGTGAGCGAGTCACGTATTTCTGCACGGGCTTCGTCGGGTGAAAAGACTTCAGGAGATTGGCATAGGGGTCGGTCGCCTCCAAAAGAGGGCCATTACCGCGTACCATGACCGCGGTACTCATATCGTAATTTCCGCCCTCGTTGATTGCGTAGTCGAATCCAGATCGTCGCACCATGTTACCTTCAGAGAAGTCCCAGGTTTGATCATCGCTGACCAATAAATTACTTTCCAAGATGCCAAAAGAAGCAAAAGCCCAGCAGGTTCCATAAGCCCCCTGGTCCTTAACCGACGTTACACGACTATAAGTTCCAGAAGTCCGCAAATCAAACGACGACGGAATAGGGGGGGGGGTCCCATCCGTAGCGTCAGTAGCGGATACTTTGGCGGTGGAAGCCGCCACCCGCGCAGAACGCGACCAATCCACAGGAGATGGGCAATATCCGAGAGGGTGCCCGGGCGTCGCAGCGAGTTTGTCAGATGTTGCGCTGGCTTTTTGCACCGCCTGCCATTGGACAAATGCAGGATTCAACGGAGCCATCTGCGGTGCCGCAGCCCACGGACTTCCCAAAAACAAAGACAACGCCACCCCCAGCAACCCTACTCGAAAAAACGGTCTCCGGGTTGTCGAAGATGTTACGAACTGGTTTAACCGCTTAGTGCATTCCATTGCATTGTCTCCATTCGAGGCTGCAAGCGCTGAAAAATATCCACCACACACTTGCGCTTATAAGCACAGTACTACCATTGTAACCACCGAAATTTCCTACTTCAAGCCTTAATGCGAAGAAATCTGCCCGCTGATATTTTGCAGTTCCGCTTGATTTTTTCTCATCACAAAGGCATATTAACCGGGTATGTTGTTATTGAAAGGAAACCTCACAGCATGATCTCCCAACCTTCTCAAAGCATTAGCGCCTCCGGTATTCGCAAGGTTTTTGATCTTGCCCAGACCCTGAAAGACCCCATCAACCTGAGCATCGGGCAACCCGATTTTGACGTACCCGATCCCGTCAAGCAATCTGCCATTGATGCCATCACACAAGGCAAAAACCGTTACACCGTTACCCAGGGAATTCCCCAAATTCACCAGCGCCTGCGGGAAGAGCATGCCAAACACGGCTACTCACCCGAAGACATTTTGATCACCTCCGGCGTGTCGGGTGGTATCGTGCTCGCCCTGCTTGCCCTATGCGATCCCGGTGACGAAATTCTTGTTCCCGATCCGTACTTCGTCATGTACAAGCACCTCGCAACGCTCTTCGGTGTGACGCCGCGCTTCGTCGATACCTACCCCGACTTCCGCCTGCGGGAAGAGGCAATCGAGGCGCAGATCACCAGTAAAACTAAAGTAATTATTATTAATTCACCCGCCAACCCAACGGGTATTGCCACATCCGATGAAGAGTTGCAGATGGTGGCGCGTGTTGCCAAGAAACACGACTTGTATGTGCTGTTCGATGAAATCTACGCGTGCTTCAATTATAACAACGCGCATGCGTCCATCACCAAATATTACGACAAAGTTCTTTTGCTCAACGGATTCTCCAAGTCGCACGCCATGACTGGTTGGCGACTGGGCTACGCGATGGGGCCTAAAGACGTCATTCAGGAAATGACCAAACTGCAACAATACACGTTTGTTTGCGCACCCGCGATGGCACAGTGGGCCGGTATTGCCGCGCTCGATCTGCCGATGGACGCCACCAATGAAGCCTATCGCCGCAAACGCGATATTATTTATGACGGACTGAAGGATAAGTTCAACGTGCAAAAACCGGATGGTGCATTCTACATTTTCCCCGAAGCCCCGGGCGGTAATGCAACGGAATTTGTCACCAAGGCGATCCAAAACAACGTGCTTATTATTCCTGGCAACGTTTTTTCTGAACGTGACACACACTTCCGCATCTCATTTGCCGCAACCGACGAAACGCTGTACAAGGGTATTGAAGTGCTGAACAAACTGGCGTGATCTCGTCTAAACAATAGAAGTTCATAAGTCCTATAAGGCCCATACGCCTTATAGGACTTATTTTTTGAAAATAAAACTTGACACACGCCTTAATTATGGTATTCTGGTACCAGAATACCGCGCAAGTAGCGCGGGAGGAGATTTCAAAAATGCCCAACGTCCTTCGCATCTCGGAAAGTGCCTCGCTTGCCATCCATGCCATGACGATCTTGGCGCGTCACCCCGACCGCCGTTTTTCCAACGCCGAAATGGCGGGCATGCTGCAAGCGTCCTCAAACACGCTTTCAAAGGTTATGCAACGTCTGGTTAAGGCCGAGTTGGTTCACACACAATCCGGCCCGCATGGGGGATTTTCTCTCACACGTCCCAGCGACTCCATCCAACTCGTGGAAATTTATAACGCCATAGAAGGCCCGTTCGGAAAGCCCGAATGCTTGATCGGCTCCCCCGCTTGCGATGGCACGCACTGCGTGCTCGGCGGGTTGGTCGAATCCATCCATAAAAAAGTTCAGGAATATTTTGAGAAAACCACGTTATCGCAAATCGCCAAAAAGGTAGTGATCGGAGAAAAATCATGAAACGCAAAATCGTAAAGATCGACGAAGCAAAGTGCAACGGTTGTGGTCAGTGTGTTCCCTCCTGCGCCGAAGGTGCGATTCAGATCATCGAGGGCAAGGCGCGTCTGGTGAAGGAAATTTATTGCGATGGTCTGGGCGCGTGCCTCGGCAAATGTCCGTTGGATGCCATCAGTGTCGAAGAGCGCGAGGCGGAAGAATTCAACGAAGACGCGGCCATGCGTCACGTAGCCAAATTGAAAGCGACCGAAGCGCCGCCCAAGAGTACAAAACTCCCCTGCGGCTGTCCCGGCAGCATGGCGCAATCTTTCGCCAAAACAACGCCAGCAACACCCGCCGCCAACACGACGGAAACACCTTCCGAATTAACCCACTGGCCCGTGCAACTCACCTTGGTTGCGCCAAATGCACCCTTCTTTCAAGATGCGGATTTGGTGCTGGCGGCAGACTGCGCGCCCTTTGCTTATTCGGATTTCCATCGCAAATTTCTGAGTGGCGGACGTGCGTTGACGGTTGGCTGCCCGAAGTTAGATGACTCGGATGCGTATGTGGAAAAACTCACCGCGATTTTGACGCATTCCAATATTCGCAGCCTGACCATTGCCCGCATGGAAGTGCCATGTTGCGGTGGGCTTTCCCGCATTGCGCAGTTGGCGCTCGAAAAAAGCGGGAAAAACATCCCCGTGCATGAAGTGGTGCTGGGCATTCGCGGGGGGATCAAGTACGAAAACTAACCCCTTTTTTCTTGCGTTTGGAACCAGTGAAGTAGTATTTTAAAATCAATTCTTAGATCGACGAAATTCTCATTAGGTAAAATCACCTCAACAGGAGGATAGAATCATGGGTATGTTCTGTTATCAATGCGAGCAAACTGCAAAGGGAACTGGTTGCACCGTTCGTGGCGTCTGCGGAAAAGAACCGGAAGTTTCTGGATTGATGGACTTACTGTTGGAAGCGACTAAAGGAATTGCGAAGTACGCGCACCGCGCTGGACTGTTGGGCAAACGCTGCAATGAGGTAGACGTCTTTGTTATTCAAGCGCTCTTTGCTACGGTCACAAACGTTGACTTTGACTCCGCTCGTTTGCGCGATTTGATTGCAGAAGCCGCCGCTGTCAAAATGAACGCGCGCAACCTATACGAATCCGTCGCTGGTGCAGCGGCTCAGACACTTTCCGGCCCCACCAAATGGGAAGTTTCCTCCGCTACCGATCCAGAAGAATTCGGCGTTCTCAATCGCCGCGCAAAATTGGGCGAAGACCTTTCCGGCTTGCAAGAACTCGTCCTGTACGGTCTCAAGGGTGCCGCCGCGTATGCCGACCATGCACGTGTGCTGGGCAAAGAATCCGATGAGGTATACGCCCTCTTTATGGAGGCGCTGGATTACCTCTCGCAAGAATCGCCCGACCTCAATACCCTGCTCGGCTGGGCGCTCAAGACGGGCGAGTTAAACCTCAAGGTAATGGAACTGCTCGATGCGGGCAACACCCAGACCTACGGTCATCCCGTGCCCACCCCCGTGCGTATCACCCCGATCAGGGGCAAGTGCATCCTGGTTTCCGGGCACGACCTGAAAGACCTTTACAACCTGCTGAAGCAAACCGAAAACACCGGCATCAATGTCTACACCCACGGCGAAATGCT
>DNPO01000316.1:13258-13805 GCA_003501375.1 Candidatus Sumerlaeota bacterium
CCCTGCCACGGGTACCCGAACCTCAAGGCGTTCAAGCACCTCGTCGGCAATTTCGGTGGAGCCTGGCAAGATCAGCAAAAAGAATTTGAAGCCTTCCCGGGTGCGATTTTGTTCACCACCAACTGCATTCAGGCCCCCAAGCCCAGTTATATTGACCGCGTGTTTACCACCGGGTTGGTCGGATTCCCCGGGGTGAAACATGTGCAAAATGGCGATTTCCAAACGGTCATTGACATGGCACTAGCACAACCGGGTTTTGCCGCAGATGAACCCGAAAAAACGATCCTTACCGGCTTTGGGCGCAACGCCGTTCTGGGCGTGGCGGACAAAGTAATCGAGGCTGTCAAGAGCGGAAAAATCCGCCGCTTCTTCCTGGTAGGTGGTTGCGATGGAGCAAAATCCGGGCGCAACTACTACACCGATCTGGCGATGGCAATCCCGAACGACTGCGTTATTCTTACGCTGGCCTGCGGCAAGTACCGCTTCAACAAACTGGAGTTTGGTGATATTGACGGCATTCCACGCCTGCTCGACATGGGCCAGTGCA
>DNPO01000316.1:14044-20345 GCA_003501375.1 Candidatus Sumerlaeota bacterium
TGCTCGACATGGGCCAGTGCAACGATGCCTACTCCGCCATTCAGGTAGCGGTTGCGCTTGCGGGTGCGTTCAATTGCGGCGTAAACGACCTGCCACTCTCGCTCATCCTGTCTTGGTACGAACAAAAAGCAGTCGCCATTCTTCTAACACTGCTCTATCTGGGCATTCGCGACATCCGGATCGGACCGAGTCTGCCAGCATTCATTACACCTGCTGCGCTGCAAATTCTGGTCGACAAATTCGGCATCAAACCGATCACAACACCGGAAGCGGATTTGAAGGCGATTCTGGGATAAGTAAAAAAAGGAGAGTGTTCACCTATTAACAGACACAGATCATTTTGTTGTTTTCGGTTGAACTGCCATCTCCCTATGGAATTTGTTATCCTCCGATTGCAACTTGGTATTACCTTAAGAGTGAAAACCAATCACTCTTGTCCAAGATAATTTTTCCTCATTTGGTCCCGCAGGGACTAAAAAACAACCTCGTCTTTTTTAGCCTGCTTTTAGCCAGTGCTTACAGGACGATGGTAATTTATTTTGGACAAGAGTGATGACTTTTGAATTCTCCTGGCATCGAAAACCGTTGACGCTTTTAGAGGTGGATAGTATCGTGTTTTGGACGTATTGATCAGGTGTGCGTGAGGCATGCCAAGTCGTCAGAAAACAATACACTGGGCGTGTTGCCTTATTCCACGCCGTTCCCCCCTTCTCTATGCTCCGTTTTGTTCTGCCCAGCCTCCTGACCGTCGCGCTCCTGTGCTCCGCCATTGCGTCCAACCGCCATGCTGATGGGTTGGGGTGGCTGCACTTGACACATATGCTCTCCGTGGTAGCGGCGGGATTTACCTTCTGGAAACGTCCCGTGCGCTCGCATCTCTGGCAACTACCCGATACTATTTGTGTCACGCTCTGGGGCATTCTGTTTGCCTGGACACTCTTTAACCAACGAATAGCCGGTGCCAGCCAAACCACTTACCCTTATTTTGTTACCTTGCTGGATGCGGCATTGCTGTTTTACGCCGCACGACAAGCCGCTTTCCATCACGCCCGCCTCACTTTGCTGGTTCTGGTAGGCGGGCATCTGATCCTGCTGCTCGGGACTAGGTTGCACCTCCATGTGTTGGAAACGATTTCCTCCACGTTATTAACGGCAGTTTTTGTTCTCTTTGGTGCGCTCGCACTGCTGTTCTCCATTCTCCCCATTGCGCAACACGATGCGGGAGCATTGCGATTCAATCTGCCACGTCCACCCGCCGCTAAGAGTTCGATCGTTTGGACGTTTGCCCTGATTTGCCTCGTCGGGTTTTGCATCGTTCTGGGCGTTTCACGCGGTACTTTCCACAATCGCCGCATTGACCTGCAAGCACAGGTGATAGACTTTCCCCGGCAGGCACAAGCACCACAACTGGTTCGAGAAAATCTCCGCCGCCAGCCGATTGAAGGTGTGGGACTGGGGCTTTTTGAACCGTTCCTCCGCGGAAGCGGCATCTTCTTTGTCCCCGTATCGCAAACACCCGTTCCCCCCAATCTTTTCCCGCAGCACGAGGCAGACTATCTGCGTAAAGTTTTGGGAGATGACCAGCCGGCATTAGGGCTATCCCACGCGCTTCCCTCGTGGTACTCTGAACCACGCTCGATTCATTCCTATCAAATGTTTGCTGTAGAGATTGGACTGTTAGGTATGGCTTTCGGACTGGTGGCCATCCTCTTTCTGACATGCCATACCATACAAACGATTTCGGATGCACCACGCACGGCACAGTCAATCTTTACCCTGGCCGTGCTTGCCACCTGGGTCGCTATCCTGATGGAAGGCTTTCTGGGAATCGCCCTGCACAAGTATCAGGGGATACTCCTCGTCTCGGCACTGAGCGGTTATCTCTGGGGGATCACCAGCGTGCTGCGTGACCACCCAGCCACCAATGAAGAAACGGCACAACCGGTTCTTCCTGCACCCGTCCAGCCTTTCTCATGGAAACGCTTTGCCCCTGTCGGAATTGTGGCATTCCTCTTGCTGCTTGTTATGGTGCAACCGGCCTACAACGCACACATGTTAAATTCCATTCGACGTGACAGGACGGATTCTACCGCCTATACCTACGCTTCTGCAGCACTAGAGCAAAATCCCTTTCTGGAAGAAACTTATGCCCTGTTGATACGCTTTCACCAAGAACGCCACGAACCGGAAAAGATGGGTTTTATTTTGGACAAAGCCACCGCCCGCTGTCCCGCCTCTCCCCTTCTGGTAGCGTGGCGCATGGAACTTTCCCGCATGATCGACCAACCGTTGGTTCGTATTCCGCAACTCGCAGAAGCCGCCCGTTCGGTATCCGCACTCCGCCCCGAACTGCAACCGTTCTACCTGCGCGAGTGTGCTGAAGAACTGGAAAAATTAAGTCGCTTCGATGACTCACTTGAAATACGACGTCGTTTGTTTCTGTTAAACCCCACGGATAAGGATGCGCGTACCGCGTATGAACGCGCGGCAAAACTTGCCGATAATTCTTCTACCAAATACCAATAAGGAGCCTTGCATGCCCGCCGAACAAAGTTTCATCCAAATTACCGCCTACACCCAACGCCACAAGATCGAAGGGGAACTTCTCCTGCTCAAGGGCGAGCGTCTCAGCGATAAACTGAACCTGACCGAGCGTCAGTTTGAACCGATCCTGAATGCCAAAGTGTACTCGTTGGACAACGGTAAACTTGAACACTCGACCCCGACCTTGGCGCTGAACAAAAGTCAGTTGGTGTTAATGATTCAAAATTCACCGGAAGAATAGGGCTTATACGCCCTATAAGTCTTATAGGACTTATTTTCATGATTGAATACCTGCGCGGCAAAGTACTCTCCAAAAAAGATGGACACGTCCTGCTCGACGTGAACGGCGTGGGCTATGGCCTCGACGTTCCCGGTAGTGCGCTGGATGCTCTGCCGGAAATTGGCGCAGAAGGCGCGTTGCATGTCTCGTTAGTATTGCGCGAAGACTCACTCACGCTGTACGGCTTCGCCACGCCGGAAGAGAAAAAGGTATTCGACATTTTCCTCGGCATCAGCGGCATTGGCCCGCGCACCGCGCTGGACATCCTGACCACGCTGAGCATTTCCGACTTCGTGATGGCCGTGCGCACCAACAATCTCAACACGCTCACGCGCATTCCCGGCATCGGCAAGAAAAAGGCCGAGCGCATGGTGATGGAACTTAAAGACCGCATCAAGGACTTCCCCGTGGTGGCGGATGAGCACCGACACATCGTCGCCCACGCACCGGAACCGGGAAAACCTGATCTGTTTGAAGACGCGCTGCTGGCCATGCAGGCGCTGGGCTACAAGCCTGCTGACGCATCGCGCAGCGTTACCGCCGCCCTGCGCGCTGCGGGCGACGAACCCATCACCGTCGAACAATTAGTCAAACTTGCCCTGCAAAAGAATTTGTGAGATGAATGCTTCCATGAACGGACCAAACCCTTTAAACAAGCACCCAATGGAAGGTTTTCCGCAGGTGTGCTTTATCAAAAACACCGTTTCTAATCCCAATATTATCATCGGGGACTATACGTACTATGATGATCCTGAGGATTCAGAAAACTTTGAGCGGAATGTACTCTATCATTTCCCGTTCATTGGCGACCGCCTCATCATCGGCAGGTTTTGCGCTTTGGCTCGCGGGGTGAAATTCATCATGAATGGTGCGAATCACAAAATGTCGGGCTTCTCCACCTACCCCTTTGGAATATTCGGCAACGGTTGGGAAAAGGCCCGGCCGCAACCCGGCGACCTACCTTACAAGGGCGACACCGTAATCGGAAACGATGTCTGGATTGGCTACGACACGCTCATCATGCCGGGCGTCCATGTGGGCAATGGCGCGATCATTTCCTCGCGCTCCGTGGTGGTGAGCGACGTGCCAGCGTACACCATTGTGGGCGGCAATCCCGCGAAACCCATCCGAGCGCGGTTTGACCCGGAGACGGTTTCGGCTTTGGAATCCATTGCCTGGTGGAATTGGCCGATAGAAAAAATCACCGCAAATTTACCCCTCATCATTTCAGCAGATATCAACGCATTACAAAAGGCATAAGGTAACTATCATTCATGGCAATCAAGTCCCTCCCCTTCACCCAGCACCAAATCGAATCCATCTGCGCCACACACCCGACCCCTTTCCATCTTTATGACGAGGATGGAATTCGTTCCGTCTGCCGTCGGTTGAACGCGGCCTTCTCCTGGGCACCTACCTACAAAAACTTTTTTGCGGTCAAGGCCACACCCAACCCGCATCTGCTAAAAATTATTAAAGAAGAAGGCATGGGCGCGGATTGCAGTTCCATCGCCGAACTGATTCTCTCAGAAAAAACCGGCATGGACGGCGCTTACATCATGTTCACGTCCAACGAAACACCCGCAAACGAATACAAAAAAGCCATCGAACTTGGCGCGTTCATCAATCTCGACGACATCACGCACATCCCCTTTCTGGAAAAGGAATTTGGTCATCTGCCCGAACTCCTCTGCTTCCGCTACAACCCCGGCCCGTTGCGCGGTGGCAACGCGATCATCGGTACGCCCGAAGAAGCCAAGTACGGCTTCACGCGCGAGCAACTCTTCGAGGGCTACCGCCTCGCCAAGGAAAAGGGCGTGAAGCGCTTTGGTCTCCACACCATGCTCGCCTCCAACGAACTGAATCCTGAATACTTTGTTGAAACCGGGCGCATGCTGTTTGAACTCGTGGTCGAAATCAGCAAGGAGGTGGGCATCAAGTTTGAGTTTGTCAACCTCGGCGGCGGCATCGGCGTGGCCTATCGCCCCGAACAAACGCCCGTCGACTTGGAACGCGTCGGAGCGGGCATTCGCGAGCAATATGAAAAAATCATCACCCCCGCGGGACTGGCACCGCTCAATATCTTCACCGAAAATGGACGCGTTATTCTGGGGCCAAACGGCTATCTGGTAACGCGCGCCCTCCACGAAAAACATATCTATCGCGACTACATCGGTCTCGACGCCTGCATGGCAAACCTGATGCGTCCCGCGCTCTACGGCGCGTACCACCACATCACAGTCGTTGGCAAGGAAAACCAACCGCTTGATCACACCTACGACGTTGTTGGTTCCCTCTGTGAAAACAACGACAAGTTCGCCGTGCAACGCGCCCTGCCCAAAATTGAAGCGGGCGATCTTCTCGTCATCCACGATGCAGGCGCGCACGGGCATGCGATGGGATTCAACTACAATGGCAAACTTCGCTCTGCCGAGTTGCTGTTGCAACACGACGGTTCCGTGAAGCAGATCCGCCGCGCCGAAACGCTGGACGATTTGTTCGCCACGCTGGATTTCACCACCTTATAAGTCTTATAAGACTTATAAGTCCTATTGGACTTATATGCCCCCTGATTTAACCAGTCCCCCCCAGGCCTTCCGGCTCCTCGTGGAATACGACGGCACAAACTATGCCGGCTGGCAACGTCAAGCGCATTCCCCCACGGTGCAACAAACTTTGGAAGAAGCGCTCGAACGCCTTCTTCTGCACCCCGTCCGCGTAACCGCCGCCGGACGCACCGACACCGGGGTTCATGCGCTCGGCCAGGTCGTCCGCTTCGTATCACCCGCATCCCATGCCACGGCCAACGCGCTCCTGCGCGGCGGCAACCGTTTTCTTCCTGATGATATTCGTATTATCAAAGCGGAACCCTGTTCGCCAGCGTTTGACCCGCGCCGCCACGCTACCATGCGCTGGTACCGCTACACACTCGTCAATCGTCCCGTTGCGCCCGTACTTGACCGCCACCGCATGCTACACGTCCACGAAAAAATCAACTGGAACCGAGTCGAAACCGCGCTCGGCTACCTGCGCGGCGACCACGAGTTCAAAGCCTTCCGCGCAGCCTCCTGCACCGCCGTGCGCACGCGTCTTACCATGAAGGTTGCGGAACACATCGACCAACACCCCATCCATCACTTCGATTTCAAGTGTCGCTCGTTTTTGCAAAACATGATTCGCATACTTGTCGGGTTGTTGTTAGACGTTGGGCGCGGCAAAATACCACCCGAATACTTCCTCGAACTTTTTGAAAGCGGACAGCAAACCATCGAGTTCCGCGTTGCCCCCCCGCATGGGCTGGTACTCATGCAGGTCGATTACCCGGCTTGAAAAATAAAACTTCAACATTGACAGCATAGCGCACACTGGCGACGGACATCCTGCATTAAACGCGTATCCCCACTGGCACAGGGAGAAGCATTGCCCTGCAAAAATCGAGAATATGCAGGCGGATATCCAACGCCCCATCCGGTTGGT
>DNPO01000344.1:0-2740 GCA_003501375.1 Candidatus Sumerlaeota bacterium
TCTACCAGTAAAATTTTCCCAGACATGACACGGCTCCTTTGGCGTTTGCCTACCACCGAGGTTATTTTACTCCGCCGTAGTCGTGCGGGTCAAAGGCATTCCGCACCCCTTCGCCAACAAAAACGCCCAACAGCATCACGACGAAAAGTGCCGAGAAGGGATACGCAATTAACCACCAAGCCCAGCGATACGTTTGCGCCTGGCTAAGCAATTCCCCCCAACTGGCGGTGGGGGCGGGCATGCCGAACCCCAGATAATCCAGCGCGGTCAGAGAGCCAATCGCTCCCACCAGCGAGAAGGGGAAGAATGTGATCACAGGCACCAGAGCATTGGGCAAAATGTGCAGAAAGAGTATTTTCCAGGTGGATACGCCAATTCCCTTTGCAGCCTCAACAAACTGCTGTGTGCGCAGCCGCAGAAACTCGCCACGCATATAATAGGACAGAGAAATCCAATGAAAAACGGCGTAAATGATGAGCAAGAGCATGAACCCGCGTCCGTAAACCGACCCAAGCAGAATCATAATGTAAAGGAAGGGCAACGCGCTCCAAATTTCAATCACGCGCTGCATGCTGATATCAATGCGTCCGCCAAAATATCCCTGTACCGCACCGATCACAATGCCCAGCACCATTTCAGAGAGGACGAGCAGCAATCCGAAACTCATGGAAATGCGGAACCCGTACAGGATGCGCGCCAGCACATCACGACCGGACTCGTCGATCCCCAACGGGTGGCTCCAGTACAACGGACGGAAGGGCCAACTCACTTCTTCCTTGTCAAATTCCACCAGACAGTTTTCACCCTGTAACTCCCGGAAAAACGAGGGAACAAAACCATCAAAACGTTTTTGCAAAGCCGCTAGGATTTCCTGTTTTTCTGCAGCGGGCACCCTGTCAAAAATCGGGATGGAACCACGGAGTGGCTTTAAATCCTTGTCAAAGAAGAGGGAAGTGGATTGGCCAGAGTGGGGCACATCGGAACGCAGAGAGAGGCGTACGGTAGCGGGTTTTTCTGCGCGTGATAGAAAATCAGGAAGAACCGCCAGGCATTCCCATCCATCGCTCTTCCTGCGCAGTTTGGTTTCGTAACGCGTAGATGGCACGTTGGTCAAGCGCGCTTGCAAGGCCGTTTCCAACTCCTTGGGAATCTCGAACGTATCGCGGAAATTGGCACCTTGCAAAAAGAAATCGGCATCCTCGGAAAATTCGACTTTCACCCCCGGGCCAATCTGCAAACTTGCCGCGCGTTGCAACGGAGTGATTTTCAATTCCACTTCGTTTGGAATTTTAATATCGCCCGGATTCAAGGTTTCGTCCGGCCCACAATCAAAGAGCGGAAAAAGCATTTTATTGCCAGGTGTTCTACGGAACGCCTCGCTTTGAGCGATAGCTTTGTAATCCGGGCGTGTTTGCTTGCCGCTGCCAGTGAAGACATTGTCGGGATAATAGGTCAATGGCAAAGCAGGGAAATACGCTTTGCCATTGTACTGAACAAAGAGCGGTATGTCGTTGCAGATCAGTTCCGAAAACAAACTGAGAGTGAACGCGATGATCAAAATCCACAGCGACCACCAGGCGCGTTTCATTTCGCGAAAGCGCCGCAGGCGACGCCGTGTAATCGGGTTCAATTTATCAAGCCAAGCCATGCGATACTCTCTTTGTTATCAACAGAGGTTTTCCAACTCCACCGCCACGGGACAATGGTCCGACCCCAGCACATCACTTAAAATTTCCGCCTTTTTCACCCGCGCACCCAGCGCGGGCGACACGCAGAAATAGTCAATTCTCCAGCCTACATTCCGCTCGCGCGCTTTCATGCGGTAACTCCACCAAGAGTACGCATCGGTTTTGTCTGGATAGAGCGCACGGAAAGTATCCACAAATCCCCGCGCGACAATGTTACTAAATCCCGCCCGTTCCTGATCGGTGAAGCCCGCATTTTGATGATTGCTGTCGGGGCGCGCCAAGTCGATCTCCTGATGCGCCACATTCAAATCGCCGCAAAAAACAACGGGCTTTGTTTCCTGCAGTTTGCACAGATAATTCAAAAAATCGGAATCCCACTCTTCCGAGCGATACCGCAGGCGCGCCAGTTCCTGTCCAGAGTTAGGAGTGTACACATTCACCAGGTAAAACGTGCCAAAATCCAGCGTCAGGACGCGGCCTTCCTGATCGTGCTTTTCAATTCCAATGCCCAGCGTTACGCTCTGGGGTTCGATGCGAGAAAAAACCGCCACGCCGGAATAACCCGGTCGCTTGGCCGAATTCCAATACAGGTGGTAGCCCGGTAGTTCCAGATTCACCTGACCGGGATGCGCCTTGGTCTCCTGCAGGCAAAGAATATCGGGGCTGTCCTGCGCAACAAAATCGAGGAAGTTTTTTTGCAGGATAGCCCGGATACCATTCACGTTCCAGGAAACTATGCGAAGAGATTTTTTATCAGCTGTTTTTTTTGTCATGAGTCTATTTTCCGCTGCGTTGTACACCACCCCTACCGTCGGAACTATACACAACCTTTTTGGATATTTCTGCTTTTTTCTTGCCGAAAAAAGCCCGGGGGGTACATCTTGCTTGCGCTACCCTGCAGCCGTCCCATTGAAAAGGTACGCTCTTTGGAGTGCGGTGGCACGACACCGCTTTGCAGTTACGCGACATGTCGCGTGCCGTTGGTTGGTTTTTGAGGCCGATGGTTAGGCTGGGAAAAACACCGCGCGACATGTCGCGCAACTGCAAAGCGG
>DNPO01000344.1:3029-3190 GCA_003501375.1 Candidatus Sumerlaeota bacterium
AGGGCGCATCGTCTTCAGGTTGTCCGATATCGTAGCGGAAGGCAAGATGCACCCTTGCTAAAGAAAATGAGACAAGAAAAACACTTGCAATCCGTTTTTTGTTTCGTATAATCGAATTCCTTTTCCGCAAGGAAGAGGCCTGGTTCTGGAGAGGTGGCCGA
>DNPO01000344.1:3446-5515 GCA_003501375.1 Candidatus Sumerlaeota bacterium
GAGAGGTGGCCGAGTGGTTTAAGGCGCTAGTCTTGAAAACTAGTGATTCCGCAAGGAACCGTGGGTTCGAATCCCACCTTCTCCGCCAGACTTTTGAAAACGTTTATTCTTCGACGCCGCATTGCCTAATCGCAATGCGGCGTTTTTATTTTACCACCACTTGAAAATACACTTGACACCAAACAGTATTCTAGAACAATGTATATATATTATCAAAACACCAGCAGCCAATTATCTCACTGGTGTTTTGATCAGGGGTTCGGTAGAAAAGGAACAGAATAATTTTGCGGGGGCTTGTGGGGATAAAAGGAGGCGGTATCATGGAAAGCATATTGGGTTTGCTTGTAATGGGGATATTAGCCGGCGGCATTGCGCTCCTGCTGGGAGTGGTTGCCTTTTTTTCCCAAGGCGGAATGCGCCAGCGCATAGAAGCGCTGGAGGCGCAGGTCCGTGCATTGAACAAACTGGTTTCCGAAACCAAGCGGGTTCCGGTGGCGCAACCCGTGACCACTGAAAAATTGCAGGAGGCGGTTAGTGCCCCTACGCCCAAGATCGAGGAAGTGGTTCCGGTAGTTATATCGCCACCCCCTGCTCCTAACGCCAAGATAATAACGGAATTTATAGAACCCGTCGAAGAGGCACCATCCGCAAATATCGAAGCATCGGAACTTGTCGAACCGCTGAAAATTACCGAAGCACCCGTTGCTACCGCCCCATCCCTTCCCGCTGAGACGCCCATTGAAAAACCCGAAATTGCAGCAAAACGGCTCGACATTCCGCGGGAGGAAGATATTTTCAAATATTCTCCGCAGGAATCACAGCAACTGGAACTATTATTCGGCACGAAGTGGCTGCTCTGGGCGGGTATTACAACGCTTTTGTTTGGCATCGCGTACCTGGTGAAGTATGCCCACGACAACTCATGGATTGGACCACAAGGGCGGCTGTTTGGTGGTGTGATAATGGGTTTGGTAATGTTGGGGGCGGGCGAGTGGTCCCGTCGTAAAAAATGGATGCCCTTGTTTCAGGCCCTCACCGGCGGCGGATGCGCTGTTTTTTACATCTGCGTCTATTTTTCCGCCGAGGTCTACGAACTGTCGGGCCAAAAATTGTCTTTCGGGTTGGCTGCGCTGGTAACAGCGCTGACGATTGCTTTGGCCGTGGCGCGCAACGCACTGCCCATTGGCATGCTGGCATTGATAGGCGGCTTCCTTAGTCCGGTGTTGCTTTCCACCGGAGAAAACAAACCATACACATTGTTCAGTTACCTTTTGATTTTGGACATGGTGGCGCTCTGCGCAGCATATTATCGCAAGTGGCGCGCGTTGGATTTCATGGCGTTTATTGGAACAACAACTTTGTATGCAGGGTGGTTTTTCAAGTACTACGGAGTGAATGGCCCCTTGGATCAAATGGAACCCGCGCTGTTATTCGCGACCATTTTCTATGCGCTGTTCCTGGTCATTCCCTGCCTGTACCACCTCGTGCGACGCGCAACAATGGGGGGCGAATCGCTGACATTGCTGGTACTGAATGCGATTTTTGCCTTCTCCTGCTACTACCGCATTTTGTACGAGCCGTATGAGCACATCTTGTGCCTGGTGATTCTGGCGCAGGCTGCGCTCATGTTTGGCGTGTTCCTCGCTTTGCGACGGAGGGTACCGGAAGACCGCGTTGCGCAAGAGAGCGTTTTGGTGATTACGTTGGCACTGGCGATAACCGCCCTGCCCATGTATTTCCAGTTGTATGGAATCGTGCTGGCGTGGGCGATACAGGGCGCGCTTTTCCTCTATATTGGCGTACGGTACGGACGCTTGACGCTGCGATTAGGTGGAACAGCAGCACTGGCGCTATCGGTTGCAAAGTTACTGTACCTGTTGCCGCTGCACACGGAAGCGTTCCGGCCGATTCTCAATGTCCCGTTTGCTTCTTGGACATTGGTAGCTGCGTTGCTGGTGGGCATCTCCATCTGGCTGAGCCGCGCAGACAGACCGCAGACATTCAAAGATTTGCAGATACTCATCCCGACTTTTTGCATTGCGGGATATAGCGTGTTCGCGCTGCTGTTA
>DNPO01000066.1:0-3435 GCA_003501375.1 Candidatus Sumerlaeota bacterium
GATGATGCTGTGGCCGATGTTGAGTTCGTGCATCCCGGGAATGGCTACGATAGGTTTTACGTTGTCGTAATGCAGGCCATGCCCGGCGTTCACCGTCAGTCCAAGTGCCTGTGCATGCGCGGATTCATCCACCAGCAAGCGCAGTTCATGGTCACGTTCCGGTCCCACGGGGGCATTGCAATAACTGCCCGTGTGGAACTCAATCAACTTTGCTCCGGTGCGGGCGGAAGCCTCTACCTGGGCCGCATGGGGATCAATAAAAAGGCTGACGGGAATATTGGCGGCTTGTAATGCAGTAACCGCCTTGGTGATATGCGCTTCATGTCCGGCAACATCCAATCCGCCTTCGGTGGTTACTTCCTCGCGCTTTTCCGGCACCAGTGTTACTTGGTCGGGCTTGCGCATCAGGGCAATGCCGACCATCTCATCCGTGGCCGCCATTTCGAGATTCAGAAAGGTCTTGACGGTACCGCGCAGCAATTCAAGGTCGCGGTCTTGGATATGCCGCCGATCTTCGCGCAAGTGGATGGTAATGCCGGTGGCTCCGGCGGCTTCGCAAATGGCAGCGGCTTGCACGGGATCGGGTTCAATGGTTTTGCGGGCCTGGCGCAGCGTGGCGACATGGTCAATGTTGATGCAGAGCGTGGTCATGGAAGTGTCTCGGTGGTAAGATTAGTCACGGGTACCAAGAAGGAAAAACCGCCTTCGGTGGCGGAGGTGACGCCATCGTTCCGCTCCGGCGGAGGAGTGGGACGCGGCATCGGTGGACGCGGTGCGCTTTCCTTGCTGGTGACTTTTACAGTGTTGGGTTTGACGGAAACGATGGTGACCGCTTCCGTAACAGCCTTTGGAACATTTTCGTCAAAGAAAGCGTTCACGCGAGTTGGTGTTGTCTCGCCCTCCCGCGGCGTGGTAAAGGGCAGCGTGCGGACAACAAAATCGGAAGGTTTTAACGCATCCAGCAAGTCATCCGGGCCGCGCACATCCAAGCGTACAACTGCCGGAGCGCTGTCCAACAGAATGCCGGGAGTGGAAGTGGGAAGTGTGACAGGAACGTTGTCAAATGTTGCGGAGGTTTCAATACGAACGTCGGCTTCCAGGCGGGCATCGGTGGAATTAACAAATTCCATGTCGGGTGGCAAACGCAACGAAACAGGAATTTTAAAACTCTTGCTCTGTGCGGTTAGATCAATTTCTTCGCTTTCCAGCAAAATCGACTCGGCTTGATTGGCATACCCTTCTTTTTCAAACGTTTTGTTGGAGGCTGTTAACAAAATGGTATGCTGGTCGGCACGACGAACATCAATCAAGCGACACGTGGAGGGAAGAACGCCCGTCGTTTTAAAAACAGGTTTAGCCTGGCGGGTGATGAGCTTTCCGCGCACGACGACATCCCCTCCGCTGATGGAAGCGGACTGGAATTTATTTTCGAGTAGTTGGGACAATTCCTTGTCCAAATGATTGGCAATCAAATGGAGGTGATGATAATCCATGTCGACCTTTCGCGCGGGGCGAAAATCCTCCACACCGCACCAGTGGCGTGTATCGTCCAGTTCACGTTCTTTGTTGAAATCCAATTCGAGTTGAAACGACGCGCTATCTACCAACCCGCGCAGGCGCGTGGGAATGGATAAAGTGACGCTGGCGCTTTTTCGTTCGAGTTTCACCTCAATGTTTTCAGGAATGTTTTTCATCACAACGGGAACGGTGTACGTTTCCCAAGTGGTGTCCCCACGCTTGGCAATGGTCCAGATGACAAAGGCAATGAGTAGCGATGCGGCGGCCAGAAAAAGGTCGGAACCAACACGGCGCTTAGTGTGATGCGGCGTCATGGTGCACCTCCTCTTCCGCCTGTTGTGCCAAACCGAGTTCGGTTTCCAAATGTTTCTTCAGGTCTTCCGGCGAAAGGGGGCGTTCCAGCCGTCCGTCTATCGCCAACGAGATCGTGCCGGTTTCTTCCGAAACGATGATGACGATGGCATCAGTTTCTTCGGACAAACCGAGTGCAGCGCGGTGGCGCGTGCCCAAATCTTTACTGATATCCGTGGATGCAGTGAGCGGCAGGATACAGGAAGCAGCGACCAGACGGTCACCTGATAAAATCACAGCGCCGTCGTGTAACGGCGAGTAAGGCGTAAAAATCGTGCGCAGCAGTTCCGATTGAATCATGCTATCGATCTGCGTGCCGGTTTCGGCGTAAACACGCAAGGAATTGCGTCGTTCAAAAGCAATGAGCGCCCCCACGTGGCGACCGGACATGACCTTGACGGCCTTGATAATTTCGTTAATATGCTCACCCGGCTGCGTGAACAGGACGCTGAAGACGCGGAGCTGACCAACCTGGGTAAATGCTTTTTTAAATTCGTTTTGGAATACCATCATGAACACGAGCACGATGAGAATCCAGAGGCTTTCAAAAATCTTGGTTGTGGCGGGAAGCGCGGCCATACGCGCGACAAAGTAGGCCAGAAATGAGCCCACCAGAAGCGTAATCATACCGCGAAGCGCGACAGAGGAACGGGTGTTGCGAAGGAGGGAAAAAATGTAAAAGAAGAATGCCGCGACCATGAGGATGTCTACAAGGTCGTTCCAGGTGATGGAGGATACCTGGCCGATGAGTTCCTGCATGGGGGGCCTCTTTAGAGGGATGAGGGCAGAGGGATGAGGGATGAAAAACTAAAAATGCACGCGATTTGCAAACGCAGTTTCATCCCTCATCCCTCTGCCCTCATCCCTTCTTTTTTACATTGCTTTTTTTGCGTAGGCAAAAATATCGCCCGCTTCGAGAATGGGCAGGATATCGCCCAGGGGTTGCAACGGGTAGGTCTCGCCGGTGGCGAAGTTCTTGATCGTGTTGGCTTCGAGCGAAATTTCCGCTTCCTGCCCGGTTTGGAACTTGTCCACCAGACGCTGCGCGGTTTCGTAGGGAACCAGATAGCCGCCGTTGATCGAGTTGCGGAAGAAAATGCGCGCATACGATTCGGCAACCACAACGCCTGCGCCTGCCTGACGCAACGCAAACGGTGCGTGCTCACGCGAGGAGCCGCAACCGAAGTTTTTACCGCCGATGACGATGGCGTACTCGGATTCGTTTTTGTCGCCCGTGATGAAGGGCGTGTTGCCTTTGGGCAAACCGGCTTGAGCAATCGGCACGCCGCTCATCGCGTAATGACCGTAGAGTTTACGCTCTTCGGGATCGCTCAGGCTGATGACAAGGCGTTCAGCGGGGATAATCTGGTCGGTGTCGATGTTATCGCCCAGAACGAAGACTTTGCCACGAATTGTTTTTTCCATGATGGGTTCCTCTTTCAAAAATAAGTCCTATAAGGCTTATACGCCCTATAGGACTTATAAGCCTTATTTATTTCTTCACCAGACCGCGCTCCAGCAGCAGTTCGGCAATTTGCACAGCATTCAGCGCCGCGCCCTTGCGCA
>DNPO01000066.1:3689-3949 GCA_003501375.1 Candidatus Sumerlaeota bacterium
GCCCTTGCGCAGGTTGTCGCTGACGATCCACATGTTCAGACCGTTCTCAATCGAGTCGTCCTTGCGGATACGACCGACGAAGGTCTCGTCGCGCCCTTCGCAATAAATCGCGAGCGGGTAATCGCCGTTGGCCGGATCGTCCACCAGCACGCAACCAGGAGCGGTTGCCATCATCTTCTGGCATTCTTTGACGCTGAGCGGCTTGCGCGTTTCGATGTTGACCGACTCGCTGTGTCCGCGCAACACGGGCACGCGCACGG
>DNPO01000066.1:4189-4370 GCA_003501375.1 Candidatus Sumerlaeota bacterium
CCGCGCAACACGGGCACGCGCACGGTGGTGGCGGTGATGCCGATGGAGTCGTCTTCGAGAATCTTGCGCGTCTCGTTGATCATCTTCATCTCTTCTTTGGTGTAGCCGTTCGGCAGAAAAACGTCGATCTGCGGCAACACGTTAAACGCCATGGTATGGGCGAAGCATTCGGACTTGAGGT
>DNPO01000091.1 GCA_003501375.1 Candidatus Sumerlaeota bacterium
CATGGATATACAGGATGAACAGGATAAAGAATTAAAACACGAACAGATCACAAAGACTATCATTGGTTGTTCGTTTGATGTAATCAATGAGTTGGGGGTTGGATTTCTTGAATCCGTTTACGAGAAGGCTTTGTTTGTTGCGCTCCTGCAAGAAGGACTACAGGTACAATCGCAACAGCCCATTGACGTTTGTTTCAGAGGAATAAATGTAGGTAACTTTTACGCCGATCTTCTCATAGAAAACAAAGTAATTGTTGAACTAAAAGCAGTCAAGACTATTGCTCCCGAACATCAGGCGCAAATCATCAATTATCTGAATGCTACTGGAATTGAAGTTGGTTTACTCATCAACTTCGGCAACCAGCAACTTGAATATAAACGTTTCACTCGCAGCAAAGCTTTCAAACCAAGATAAAGAAGTTATCCTGTCCATCCTGTTTATCCATGTTCCTTGTTGTTTGTCTTTGCGAGAACGCCCATGCGGATTCGTTTCCTTCTCATCCCATTGCTCCTATTGCTGACTTCCTGTTCCAGCGTGAATTACCGCGCGCAAAACATGTCCGTTACCGCGTATTGCAGTTGCAGCGAATGTTGCGGTTGGCATCGCGGTTCCGCTGGATGGCTCTATCTCGATTTTTGGAATAAAACTACCAAGGCTGGGAATCCTTATACCGGCGAAACCTCATCTGGCAGAATGCCGCACCAATATCAACCCGGTTTGTTTTCTATGGATTCCCTGACCAGCCCTTGGATGATCCCCGTTCGATTAATCTGCCCCTGGCTCTGGATGGAAGAGGACGGTACGTTGGCGGCGGACACACGCTACTACCCCTATGGCACGCGCATGTATGTGCCGGAGTACGGCTGGGGCGTGGTGGAAGACACCGGCAGCGCGATCAAAGGGCAAAGCAAACTGGACGTTTATTTTTACTGGCACTTCCGCGCCGAAGAATGGGGTAGGCAAAATCTCGAAGTTAGTATCGAATCTCCAGAACAATAGCGTTGTAACAAATTATTTTGCGGCTTTTTGTGGCTAAAGATTTTTCCACGCCTTACAATATCGCGTGGCCTTGGCCTGTTTTTTATCTCCATTTTAGAATCTACTCTAAACCATGTCCCTTGAAATAATTCGTGATCCCGAAATACTCCAACACCGCACGCTGGAACTCAAACGTACGGGTAAAACCATTGCCGTGGTGCCCACGATGGGCGCATTGCACACGGGGCACCGCACCCTGATTGCAGAAGGCCGTCGCCGAGCCGACATTCTCATCGTCTCCATTTTTGTCAATCCCACTCAGTTTGCACCGAATGAGGATTTGGACAAGTACCCACGCACCTTTGATGCCGACGCGGAAATGTGTCGCGCAGAAGGCGTGGATTTTATTTTCTTCCCCACCAACGACGCTATGTATCCCACGGGCTATGCCACCTATGTCGAAGTCGAAAATCTGGGCGCAACTCTGTGCGGCCTGACCCGCCCGACACACTTCCGAGGCGTCACCACGGTCTGCACCAAACTCTTCCTCATCACACAGGCGGATTTTGCCATTTTCGGTTGGAAGGACGCACAGCAGCAAATCATCATTCGCCGCATGGTGAACGACTTGAACATTCCGGTGGAGATTATCGGGGTCGAAACCGTGCGCGAACCGGACGGGTTGGCGCTCTCTTCCCGCAATAAATACCTCACGCCCGAAGATCGCATTGATGCCGTGGTGCTGAGTCGTGCGCTAAGCGCTGCACGCGCCCTGGTGTTGCAACAGGCAGAGACCTGCGCCAAACGGATTCGGGAAGAAATCATCACGCGCATTGAGCAGCAAAGTCACGGCGTGGTGGATTACGTTTGCGTAGTGGCGCAGAACACGCTGCAACCGCTGGACGTAATTGAACCTGGCAACACGCTGATTGCCTTGGCAGTCTGGTGGGGTGCGACGCGCCTGATTGACAACATCCGGTTGTAAAGAAAACGACTATGAACCACTGGCTGTGGGGACTGTGTTACAGCGTCCTCTTTGTCGAATCCCTCCTGCTTGCCGCGTTGTTCGCGCCGCTGACAATCCCGTTAGCGCATCGCTTGGGCATTGTGGCCGGACTGGGCGCACGGCACGTCCATAAAAAACCGACCACCACGCTGGGCGGGCTTTCCTTCGCGGGCGCATTCTTTCTCGTTGTGCTAGGCAACCTCGGGCTTGCGTTGCTTTTTCACACTTATCTGCGGGATCACTATCCGGCTATTGGTCAGTACATCAAAAACATTCCGTCCATCGCACCGCCCATTGCCGCTGTGTTGTTGGGCGCGTTTTCCATGTGGATACTCGGCGCGGTCGATGATCGCTTCGCACTCGGGCCAAAAATAAAATTGGCTCTCATGATCCTCGCCGCGCTGCCGTTGCCGCTCGCGGGTGTGGCCATCGGCTGCTTCCCCTACGCGTGGATGGGCGCAGCGGCAACCGTCTTCTGGGTCGTGTTCCTCATGAACTCGCTCAACTTTCTCGACAACATGGACGGTCTCACGGGCGGCATTTCCATGATCGCCTCCATCGCATTCGGGCTGGTCGCGTTCTTCGCGGGCAAGTGGTTCATGGCTGCGATTTTTGCCGCGCTTGCCGGAAGCCTCGCGGGGTTTCTCATCCATAATTTCCACCCGGCGAAACTTTTCATGGGCGACAACGGCTCGCTTTTCTTGGGTTACATCATCGCCGCGCTGAGCATCCAATGCAATTATTCCGATGCGAACACGCCCACCGTCCTGCCCATGTTCACACCATTGATTGTGCTGGGCGTGCCGATCTTTGACACCGTAAGCGTGCTGTGGATTCGCTGGCGTGCGGGAAAACCGCTGATGCAGGGCGATAAAAATCACTTCTCGCACCGCCTGCTCGATCTTGGCATGTCGCAACGCCAGGCCGCGCTGCTGATTTACTTCCTCACCGCCGCCGTGGCGCTCGGGGCCATTCCGCTACGCACCGCGAGCCTGTCCGGGGCCTGCGCCATTCTATTGCAAACCGCGTTAGTTTTTCTCGCCATTTACCACATCGAGCGTGCCGCGCAGAAAAAAATTAAAGAGTAATAAATGCACTCTATGAAATTCGATAGCAAACCCTCCATCCTCCACGTTTACAAAGACTATTACCCGCCCGTGCTGGGGGGGATGGAAAAGTGCATCCATTGGATTTGCGACCAGACGCGTCGCGACTTTCACGTGCGCGTGCTAGTGGCCGGGCGTACCCGCCGCTTTGAAGATGAAGTAATCAATGGCGTGCGCGTGGTACGCGTTCCGTGCTACGCGCGCAAACTTTCCAGTCCGCTTTCCCCCGGGTTCCTCCCCTGGCTCAAGCGGCTCGACTCCGATATTTTGCATTTCCACATGCCCAACCCGGTGGGGGAATTGGCGTATTTGTTGGCACGTCCGAAAGGGAAACTGGTGGTGACGTACCACAGCGACATTGTACGTCAACGCCTGACTGGTTTGTTATACTCGCCGTTGCAACACGCATTTCTGCGTCGCGCATCGGTTATCATGCCCACCTCGCAGCGCTATCTGGAAACCTCGCTTACCCTCCGTCCACACCAAGAACGTTGCCGCGTAGTGCCACTGGGCGTTCCGCTGTCCGACTACGCCGAAACGGACGCGTCAAGCGCTTACAGTGAAAAAATCCGAGCGCTCACACCGGACAAAATCCGCCTGATCTTTGTTGGCGTGTTGCGCTACTACAAAGGGCTTGCCTTCCTGCTCGAAGCCCTGCGCGGCTTACCAGAAAATGTCTGCCTGTTCCTGGGAGGCGATGGGCCGGAACGTGACAAACTTCAATATCAAGCGTGCCAACTTGGCATCGCTGATCGTGTTTTCTTTCTGGGCGCACTGGATACGCAGGACGAAGTGGTCGGTCTGATGCGTGCCGGAGATATTTTTTGCCTGCCATCGCACCTGCGCAGCGAGGCGTTCGGCCTCAGCCAAATCGAGGCGATGTACTGCGGGCTGCCCGTGGTGGGAACCAATCTCGCAACGGGCGTTCCTGAGGTAAACAAGGACGGCGAGTCGGGCTTGATCGTGGAACCGGCCAATTCTGACGCCTTCCGCACCGCTCTGGAAACGCTCATCACGAATCCCGAGTTGCGCCAACACCTTGCCAATGGCGCACGCCACCGCGCCGAAACGCTCTACTCCGCGCAGCGCATGGGCGACGATTTAAAAACCGTGTACCAACAAGTTCTTGCCGGGCTGCACGGATAACGCCTTAACGTTTCGGTTTTCGCATGTTGCGATTAAACTGCCGCTTGGTATGACGCAGGTAGTCCATGTCCGATGAGGCAGCCGGAGAAACGGCAGGCGCATCCGCAGATGCGACCGTATCTCCCCGTTTTTCCTCTTGCACCCTTGCCAACGGCGTGGTTTCTGTGGCGCTGTGAACAAGGCTTGACCCCTGTGTGGCTAACGCGGTTTTAGGTTGTCTACGACGACGCAGAAAACCCCAGGACGAACGCATAATTTTGCGAAGCATGCCCAACACGCCAAAGCGCGGTTCGGCAATTTCCAGCAGCATGAGCACGAGAAACAAAATCAGGAATGGTCGCACCACTGGAGAAACGACGTGCGACGTTTGCGTGCGTTCAAACAAATCGCGCACATCCATAATTTCACGTCCCTCCGTAAGCGTAGCCAACTGCACCAGTTTGTTTTTTCCAAAATCAGGCGGACGATTCGCAGCCAGTTCGGGCGAAACGGGTAGCGAGATCGGTGGGATACGATACGTTTTTCCGCCCGCTTGAATCACGCCGCGATAGCATCCGGTCTGTTCCAATTTGGCCGTGGAGGAAAGTTGGTTGAGGCTATCCCACGACAGCGGGCGCGTAATCGTCTTGCCATCGGGCGTGAACAATTGCAACGTTGCAGCACCCATCGCCGCGCGTTCCTGATCGGAAACTTCCATCCGAATGCGCGCGTAGTTGCCTTCGTAAGTGGTGCGGATTTGCAGATTGTCCTCCACATTGGAACCCATGATCCAGCGTACCGAACTGAGCAGGATGTCACCAAATTGTTTCTGGTTGGCAAACGCGCCGTCGGTATCAAACGCGAACGCCGCAACGCGCCCCAGTTCTTTTTGCCAGAAGGCCAGTGTCGGCGCCTGATCTTCATCCACGGTTTGAATGGCAATTTCCGCATCGGGTTTGACAAAGAGCAGGTTGTACCCCGCACAGGAAAAATCCGTCCAGTTGTGACCGGGCGAAACAGTGAGCGAGCCGGAACGTATCTTCATAGGCGCGGGTTCGGTGACAAAACTATTGCGCGTGTACGTAATTGCGTCGGCAGTGAAAAACTGAGTGAGTTGTGCGGCGTCCTCGGTGAAGTAAACGGAACCTTTGCCAATCTTGGCAATATCCTTCAGCAGTTCCGCGTCCTTGTCATGCTCTGTGCCCAGGCCAACCACGCTGACGGTAACACCGGACTTGACAAAATCCGCCACCAAGTTTTTGTAATCCCCAGGTTCCTCGGAGTCGGCCGCATCGGCAAACAAAAGAATATGTTTGTTCAGTTGCTTGGCCTGCAGAATTTCGCGACCGGCCGCCTGAAGCGCATCGTAAATAAAAATACCACCGCCCATCGATTCGATGCTGCGAGTTTGCGAACAGATGGACGCCGGGTT